>JAHEKD010000417.1 GCA_024638545.1 Gammaproteobacteria bacterium | reverse complement strand
CACGGAATTGCCGCCAAACATATGCAGCGAGCGGATAATCGAGAACACCAGCAGCACCAGGATCAGCAACCCGGCCGCACCCCAGCCAGCCCTTATCAAGCGCTTTTTGCCGGTGGGCGTGATTGCTGCTGAAGTCATTAGCCTACCTGTTGCTTAGTCGGGATAAAGAGAATTAAAGAGCTCTGGCACCTTTAATTTTCACCCTCTACATACTGCCGCAAGCGGCTTCTTATACTCTGTTTAATACTCTCCCGATTATCCTTAGAGATAAACTCAAGCTTTAAACTGTCATCGTTTTTGTAGTGCTGGATTACGGTTTTCTGAAACCTTCGCATTGATGAGATCAGCATGATCGGCGTGCCTGGCAGATGTTGTGCAATGAGATCGACTGAACGATGCTGTCCGGTAACGGTGTGATCGTCTTTCATAACAAACTGATCGTGCGCGGGGGCGCCCTGCTCGTCCGGAATATGGCAATCCAGAAGTGCCATTATCACGTTTTTATTGGAAATGACTGCCTGCTCCAAAGATTTCAATTCAGAGACTCTGAGCAGGTTAAAAGGCGTCAGCTTTTTACGCTGCTCCGGGGTCGTCTTTTCATCTTTCAGGAGTTTCGTCACTTCACTGGCAACAAAGCCGACTAACAGATCTAATTGTTCAGCATCGTCTTCGACAATCAAAACCGACGGGTCATGATTTATTTCTTCCGCTGCTCCCGTCCCTTTGAGGATTTTTTTTAATCTGTTTAGAACCATAGCTGATTAAACATTTTCTACTACAAGAGTTTTTAAATGCAACGGGGCCATATCTCAAATGATTAACCCTCAAAGGGAGCAATGTCTCCCGGCTTGCGCAACATTTTATTGACCTCATCAAGGTGCTGCTCTTCCAGCGAAATCATCTCCCGGGCGTATTCTTCAAGTAGAACTGATTCCCCTTCCGATATTTCCAGCAGCTTGTAATAGCCTTTAAGCGTAGTGGTTTCATGCTCGAGGCTTTCCCGCAATATGTCACCCACATCGTGTTTTTCGGTTTCCAGCAGCGCGCCAATTTTTAGCGAGGGGTGGCCGCCGAGTAAGGTAACCATTTCTCCGGCTCTGTAGGCATGATCGAGGCTCTCCTGCGCATTGCTTTTCAGCCAGGACACAATCGGTATGCGGTTATAACCGTAAACCATCAATGAATAGTGCGTATACCTGACCACTCCGGACAATTCCAGCTCCAGAATCTCATTGAGTGCATCGATGGCACTATTTTTGGTTGCTTCTTTCATGTCAGTTCTCCAATTTGATAAACGGGGACAGGCTGGATTAGTCTAACTTGATTTTAAGGGGTTGGAGCCCTTTAATTCTAAAATTGCTAGTAGGGAAGTCCAAGTTGTAACCAAACCACAATACTGAGATAGATCGATAATATCAAAGCTAAAGCAAAAACTATTAATCCCTGGGTCAAGTGACCTAATTGTCCTCTAATTGACCTTGGTTTTTCCAAAATAACAATCGTTATCATCACGATAAAAAATATTATCGCCCCAGAGACCATGACAATGTCTGATTTGGGTAAACTGTCGAGTCCAAACAACTTTTTGAATATTGGGTCGAGGACTGTGTAGGCAACCATACTCAAACTCAACCAGATTAATTTTTTATGGAAGCTAGTCATTGCTTGGGGTTAGGTAATTAAAGGATGTTCTCTGTCCACTGGTACTGTTAAATTTAAGATTGCTCATTGGTTCATCGGTCATGAGACGCAAAGACCGGCCTTTTAATTCTTGCCTTACTTTTGATAGGCAGCAAAGGCCTGGAATTCCCACTTGCGTATCGCCAGCACCATACTGGTGCCGAACCGCTTGCTGAACGCCTGTTTGCGGTCTTCCTGAGTTAGTTCCTCGTACAGCCCTCCTACCCCCTTGATTCGTTCAATGAGCTGCATAATCGATTTGTCGCTCAGGTCACCAATCTTGACCAGCCGCAACTCATCCTCGCCAGCGAATGCGCCATTTAAGAACCGTTGTTGAACCTCCTGCCTGAAGAAGCGCTCTATCGGACCATTGTGATGCCACTGAAAATTATTCGAGATCAGAAGTTTGATCCGGTTCTCCGGCAAAAGTTCAATAATCTTCATGCGGTCAAGCTGAACCAGGCAGCGGATGCACTCGGGCTCGGACAAATTATATTTATTGAGAATATCCTCCATCGTCCAGTGACTGGTCACGCAATAAGCCACCAGCAATAGCGGGATGTCGGATACTAGGCGTTTTTCATTCTCAATCGACAGTTGATCAATCTTCAGCTCGCTGGCCTCCAGTTTTGACACCAGGTCGGTCAGCTCCAAACCCAGTAGCTCACAAATTTTGTCGAGCCGTTTAAGGCTGAAGTTCTTGCTGGAGAACATATGTTTGATTGTCGATTCAGACAAATTGAGATGAGACGCCAATTGCCGGTAATTGATGCCTTGCGCGCGCAGCTCGGCTTTGAGGGTATCAATGATTTGTGGGGATCGTGCCATGATGCTTACGTTGTTATTGGTTTAGTACTGTTATATTAAACTGCTGAGTGGTTTCTGTCTGGTATTGAGGAGATTTATCTCTAAAAGTATATAAATACAGTGCCAGCAGTATTCCCCCGATCCAGCCCGCCAGGTGCGCCGCCGGGGCCGGCGGCCATACCGTGGAGGTGAAAATGCCGGTCTGTGAATAGAGCTCGTAAATGATCTTGGCCAGGCTTAATCCCAGGGTGATAAAGGCCGCCACGCGATAAGCCCGCTGTTTTTGCACCTCATACAGGGCAACCACCAACAGCGTATTCAACACACCGGATAAGCCCGCGTAGCTGTACAACGGCGATAGCAGTACTAAATAAATCCACACCGATAAAACTCCCACGTAGAGACTCAACATCAGGCGCCTGCGCGAGTGACCTTCAATGCTGCCCCCCAGAATGATAAAAGGCACCAGGTTCCAGATCAGGTGTTCGGTGCTGAGGTGCACAAAATGAGCCGACAGCATGCTCCACTGGCGCTCGAGCTGCTCGTCGCTGACCCAGATAAGGTCTGCAGGCATGGCACCGAACAGTAGATGGAGCATAACGATGGCCAGGCTCAGCAGGCTTGTAATGAGGGGCATTTTCATGAGCGATAAAGCGGATCTGCCCTGCACTAAGCTGGGCAGATCCGCAGCCTGGTTAACAGTTGGAGGTGCGCCGTTGCAGCAGCCACGCCAACATCAGGGGAATCAACATCAAGATGAACCAGGGCCCCATCGCCCCGCTTCCGTTATTACGGTAATGCGCCTGATTGCCACTGAATGCCGGTGAGCCCTGGTCGACACGGTTGGATCTGGCACCGTTTGCCGCACGGTTTTTAGCAGCCGCAATTTCCTTGGCGCGGCGGTCGCGGTTTTTCCGCTCTATGCCGAGTTTTTCAAACTGCTCGTCACTCATCACCAGCATGGAAGTAAAATCGGTGACCAGCCCAT
>JAHEKD010000416.1 GCA_024638545.1 Gammaproteobacteria bacterium | reverse complement strand
GAAATGGGTATCCCATTCACACAGAGCCGACATTAAGAGGACAGGTCATGAACCAGTATATTCCAAAACAATCCGACAACAAAGCCACCCCCACGTCTGCGGCCATCAAGCCGTCAAAGCAAGAATTAAAGTGACAGTTACCTTATGCAATTAAAGTGACAGTTACCTTAAAGAATTAAAGTGACAGTTACCTTAATTACTCGAATTCAAAGATAGATAAGTTAACTGTCACTTTAATTGCACTTTAATGGCACTTTAATGGTCCCATCATTTTCTCAGCAGTTTGGACTGTCCAGTAATCGAAGAGAATGAGCGGTAAGTTGTGGTTCGGCCGATATTGACCTTGGCCTGAATAGCATGGCCATGGAATGTCATGGCCTTATTTGACTTTACTGAAAATAGCCTGATGTCGTTTATTTTAATTGCTCTGCAGGTTTTCAATTCTCTATAATGGCCCAATGCATAATCATCTCAATAATGTCGTAGAGATATGGGAAGCTGACCCAAATCCGGAGAAAAAGCAGTTCAAGCTTTTTTTATTTCGTGCCCCTGCCGGCTTTCCCTCGCCGGCAGAGGACTATATTGAATCCAGCCTGGATTTGAATGAATACATTGTCACACGGCCCGCCACCACCTATTTTGCCCGCCTGGCCGGTGATTCTCTGATTGATTTGGGTGTTTTAGATGGCGATGTCGTCGCCTTTGATCGCTCGATTACAGCCAGTCACAACCAGCTGGTGATGTGTACATTCATGAATGAAATCACCGCCAAAGTCCTCTATGCAAAGAATAATAAGGTTATGCTTTGCCCGGCCAATGACCAGTACAAACCCATCTACGTAAACAATCCTGATGATTTGATCATCCTGGGACCAATCACCGCGATTATCCGAAAACTGATTCAATAAGCATGATTTACGAAACCTGATGATTGCGCTGATCGACATCAATAACTTTTATGTTTCCTGTGAACGTGTGTTTCAGCCACAGCTCAATAACCGGCCGGTCATTGTATTGAGCAATAACGACGGCTGTGCGATCGCCCGCTCCAATGAAGCCAAGGCACTGGGCATTAAAATGGGTGCACCGGTTCATCAGATTGAGGCGGTTATCAAGCGCTACGATGTACAAATCCGCTCGGCAAACTTCACCCTTTATGGTGATCTGTCGGATCGCGTCATGCGGGTAATTGAGGAGTTGACTCCTGAAATGACGGTCTACTCCATCGATGAATGTTTTGTTGATGTGGCTGGTATTGCCGATCTGGATAGCTGGATCAGGACCCTCAAAAAAACCATCTGGCAGTGGACCGGCTTGCCGGTATCGATCGGGGCAGGGCGCACCAAGGTGCTGGCCAAGCTCGCCAATCGCCTGGCCAAGAAGGGCAGCGGTACCTTTGTGATACATGCGCAGGATGAACACCCAGTACTGACCGCAACACCGGTCTCTGATATTTGGGGGATCGGCAACCGGCTTACCGCACGTCTCCACCAAATTGGTATTTATACTGCCAGGCAACTGGCAAGTGCACAGCCGCGTCTGGTGCGCGATACATTCACGGTTGTGATGGCCCGGTTGCGTGATGAATTGAACGGAAACAGTGTATTAGCGCTTTCGGAAGTTTTAGAAGCACGCAAGCAGATTGTCTGTAGCCGATCGTTTGGGCAAACTGTGAATGACTTTGATCAATTACACCAGGCTGTCATCAAGTTCATCACCCTTGGTGCTGAAAAACTACGCAAGCAGGGCAGTGAGGCACGACTCGTGCGTGTTGCTATAAATACCAACCCGTATTCATCCAAAGACAGACAATATCACCGAAGCGCTGAAATAAAGCTTCCTGTCTCCACAAACGACACTGACATGCTGATTCGCTATGCGGTGATGATTCTCAAATACTTGTTTAAAGAAGACTATGCATATAAACGTGCCGGGATTATGCTGATGGACCTGACATCGGCATCCAAGCAGCAGATCGACCTGTTTTCAAGACGACCAAATCCGGCACTGGATCAGGTACGAGACCGGATCAATCAACGCTATGGCCGAGATCGATTAACCTGCGCCAGGCTCGTCAGCAAGCATCAAACCTGGCGGATGAATCAGCAGTATCTCTCCAGGCCCTACACCACGAGCTGGTTAGCATTGCCGGTGGCAAATGCGTAATACAAATCCGGAAACATTAGGTACAATACGCTTGAATAGCCTATGGACACAGACCTTGACAAACCGCTCAGTGAGACGGAAAAAGATCAGCTAAGCGATCGTCTGGATCAATTTAGTGATCCGCAAGCCATGAACCTTGAGATGGTCGATGGTTATTTTGTTGCCCTGCATTGTTCACCGGATATGGTGGCCCCCAGTGACTTTTTAAGTGAGATTTGGGGCGCTGACGAGATGGACGATGAAGATGCATTTGATGATGAATCCCAATTCCAGCCCTTTTTTTCCTTGCTGATGCGTCATTACAATGATGTCGTTCGACAACTTGGCAATGAAGACGTGTATTTACCGCTGGTACTGGAAGATGATTTGGGTGAGTCCAAAGGTTGAGCCCGTCACACCTGAAAAACGAGAGAAGCTACTCGTTCATCTGGCGGCAGCAGCTACACGAATCTACCGCTATTTCGAACCACATCGTCAATTAGCTGCGGGCATATCACACTGCACTAACAAACAATACATTTAGATCTTATGACTGAAGATCTAAAAATTCGCCTTGAAACACCGCTTTGGAATAGTGCTAACATGACCAACTGCCTGATAGGGGTTTCGATAACATATATTTTTAATTGCGCATAATGTATATTATGTAAAGTAATGCTCATATATAAGAATTCGCTGGTTGACCAAGTCCCTGGACATCAAACTACCCTTTAGTAAATCTACATCATCGAAAACAGAACAGTTTGGGGTTCTGACTTTTTCCACTGCCACTGATGTTTCGACCACCCCCATGATGACTGATCACAAACGGACAGATCGCATTCTCAAGCCGTTTGTTGTCTAATTTTATTCGGTATTCCCAAAAGGCCGCATGTTGACAACGATCCTGGGACTGCGCTCAAACTAAACGAATAACCAGCGATTACCGTTCACAATCTGCCTATCTGCTCCAGCCAGCCCAGCCCGGCTTCGGTGCTGCCCCTGGGCCTGTACTCGGCCCCGAGTGGCGCCTCGTAACCAAGATCTCTCAGCACACTGAACAGATGCCTGTAGCACAGTTCACCTTGGTCCGGTTCCGCCCGTTCAGGCACCGAGGCGATCTGGACATGGCCGATAATTGGCATCATCGCAGCCAGTCTCCGGGAGATATCACCTTCCATGATCTGCAGATGATAACAGTCAAACATCAGTTTCAGGTTAACGGCACCGACCTCCTCGATAATGGCTCTGGCCTGAAGCGAGCTCTGCAGAAAGTAGTCAGGCGCATCGTAGTGATTCAGTGGCTCGATCAGAATGGTGATGCCGTATTGGGTGGC
>JAHEKD010000415.1 GCA_024638545.1 Gammaproteobacteria bacterium | reverse complement strand
AGCAGCCTCAAATAATCATAAATTTCGGTGACGGTGCCCACCGTCGAACGCGGATTATGGGAGGTGGCCTTCTGTTCAATGCTGATCGCCGGTGAGAGCCCCTCGATCAGGTCGACATCAGGCTTTTCCATCAAGGATAAAAACTGTCTGGCATAGGCGGATAATGATTCGACATAGCGCCGTTGCCCTTCGGCATAGATCGTGTCAAATGCCAGCGATGACTTGCCTGAACCGGAAATACCGGTAATCACGATCAATTTGTCGCGCGGCAAATCGACGTCGATGTTTTTTAGATTATGGGTGCGGGCACCGCGAACCTGAATCGGAGATGACATATTTTTCTAAAATTAAACCAACCCGATACTATACGATGTATTACCGCTGTCTTGCAAAGGTATATGTATAAAATTTAGCGGAATGGATGGGAATTAGTGTTCGCACCGGGGTTGTATTGTATAATCTGAAAATCCAAAATCTTACAGGAGTTATTTCATGGCACGAGGCGTAAACAAGGTAATCTTAATCGGAAATCTGGGTCGTGATCCTGAGGTCAGGTATTCACCAAGCGGCGCAGCAATAGCCAATGTCACGTTAGCGACCAGTGAGGGCTGGAAAGACAAGCAGACAGGTGAATTGCAGGAGCGCACCGAGTGGCATAGAATTGTATTTTTCAGCCGTTTGGCAGAAATTGCCGGCGAGTATTTGCGAAAAGGTTCACAAATTTACGTTGAGGGTCGTCTGCAAACCCGTAAATGGCAGGATAAGGAAGGTCAGGATCGCTACACAACTGAAGTTGTTGCCAATGAATTACAGATGCTGGGCGGGCGGGGTGGCGCATCGACCCAGACTTCCGACGCATCGTCACAATTTGACCAGTCACAGCCGTCTTCACCCGGCAAGCCTGCACCGAAGGAGTTTGATGATTTCGACGATGATATTCCATTTTGATGACCTCATGTAACATCTAATTAATAATTAATAACTATATAATAATGTTACAATTATCTTTTTAGAGATCTCAAAATGATGGCTTGAGGGCGCTGACTGTATGTTTCAGTCTAAAAAACCTTTAAACTTTTCATTAATCAACGTGATTAACCCGCATTTCTCACCGGACTTCGTAGCGAGACGGTTAAAGGATGCGGCCTGTATGGGTTTTACGACCAAAGGCCGGCATTATGTTATCAGCATATGTGCCGGCACAAGGGCCCGCAGGCATCGTTGACACTATGTCGAGGACCCTGACCGAGTAACATGCCCACAGGGCGTGGCAAGGGACCGTCGCAGTAGTAGGGTGGTGAGAAATGCGGGTTAAAGCCCTGAACGATCATGAGCATATAACATGATCGAGACGTTCATCTGACTGCTTACGAGTAAGCATGTCTGAATGGGGAAGAGCAAAATTGTTTATCCTTGACCCGAAAATGCCAATATTACCGTGATTTCCGTTAACTCAATGCGCCACCACAGCTGCTGCCTGAACCGGCGGTACAGCCAAAACAGTGATAGCGCGTGGCGATCTTTTGATTGTAGAGTGCCTGGGCAGAGATTTCCCAAAGATGGACCGGTCCTTTATCAGCCAGCGGCAGCTCGAGCATCTGGTTAAAATCACAATCATAGACCTTTCCTGTCCAGTCAACGCTAATCAGTGATTTACACATCACATTTTCAATGGTTCTCGGATTAAAATTTTCGAGCAGTAGCTGCATGTAATCATTAAATTCACCGTCACGCGTCAGTGAGTGTTCAAAGCGGCTGACCGGAAGATTTGCGAGCGCATACAGTTTATTGAATATAATACCGTAATCAGTAAACAATCTTTGCTTGTAGTCAATTTCAAGCTGACCCTGTTCCGGTGGCAGGAAAGCGCCTCCCGGATTATAGACCAGGTCAAGCTGAAGATCAGGATCTGAGCCATATCCGACACCGTTTAGCAACTGTAAAGCTGTGATGCTTTTCTCGAATACGCCTTTCCCGCGCTGTTTGTCTGTATTGTCCTGTGTATAACAGGGCAGTGAACATACGAGTTGAATATGATTGGCTGCATACCAGTCAGCCAGATCATGCTGGCCATCTTCAAATAATACGGTCAGGTTACATCTGGAGATAACGTGGATACCCAGCTTCCGGAACTCCAGAACAAACGCCCTGAAATCCGGGTTAAGCTCTGGCGCTCCACCGGTGATATCTACTGAAACTATTTTATTCTCATTAGCCCATTCTACAATCCTTGACATGGTTTGCCAGTTCATGATCTCTAGTCGTTTAGGACCGGCATCCACGTGGCAGTGCGTGCATGCCTGATTGCAAAGCTTGCCGACGTTAATTTGCAGGTCGAGCAGCTTATTTCTTTTCAAACCATGATAACCATGCTGCTTTAGTGTACGGCCAAAGGAAAATTGCCGGTTTCTGGCATTTTCAGATGGCTTGATTCGAATGGAAATTCTGCTCATCGGCGATAAAAAACTGATTTTATGGATTGGGAATATTATCCGGCATATGACGCCACCTGATAAAATGATCAAAAGATAATTTACCAGGCCCGCGGAAGAACAGGTAAAGCAAAATTAATCCCCACAACTGGTGCTGTGCAACACCCGCTGCGTTTAAGGAAGGATATGAAATGACGGCAACAGCGTTAAAGACAAACAGGACGCCTGCAGCCCAGCGGCCGCCTAGACCCAGCGCTAAAAGCACGGGAAAAACGAGTTCAGTGTAGCTGCCTAGATAGGCAGCAATTTCAGGCGACAAAAGCGGCACTTTATATTCATGCTCGAACAGAAATTTAGTGGTCGATGTGACCTCCGGTGGAAAGCCGGAGACCTTAGTCAAGCCGGATTTGAAAAATACCCAGGCCACCCAAAGCCTTAGTGCCAGATCAGGAATAGCTACAAATCGTTCTATAAACAGTATTAGCGGTTTAAACACATTGAACTCCGTTTTTTAATTATATGGCAATGTTATAGGACATATTAGTTTATATGTGGTTCAGAGAAAACCTTAAAATCACATATGCTTCCAGTTGAAACATGCTTGATTAAAAGCGAATTAAAGTCAATCTGTGACACCTCATTTTGCATCTGTAACTGCTCTGTTATCGTTTCCAGAGATTTTCCTGATTCCACCATTAGCAAAAATTCGTAGTCAGGCTTTTTGAGAGTCTGGAAAATATTTTCATTGTTGCGGCGGCCAACAAGAAAATAATAGTCGTCTTCTTTTACTTTGATTTGCCCGGGTTCATCGTCTTGATTGGCCTGCCAGATTTGAGTCAACGGATAGCGGCTTGCCAGTAATCGACTCGCTGGGTGCATGAAGAATATCAGGTTAGGATACTGGTCCTGGCTGACTTGCTGTAAGGCCTGAATATCGAGTTTGGATGCAGCGGCTTCGTGGAATACCTCGTGGTAGGCCCATTCGAGCCTCGCCATATCAGGCAGGTAGTTTAACGACCTGGCAGGCTCGAAAGACGATAAAAAATCAGGAA
>JAHEKD010000414.1 GCA_024638545.1 Gammaproteobacteria bacterium | reverse complement strand
GCGACTCAAGGAAAAACCACCTCAAGGAGGTGTAAGCGTACTTTCAGAATCAGTAGAGCCATCCCCCGCTATGATAAAGTCGGCAACGACTCTTCTGGATCATGTCAAATGGAATGGTGTTGCCATGGTCGAGTTTAAGGTTGCTGCCGATGGCACTCCGTACCTGATGGAGATTAATGCGCGGTTCTGGGGCTCGCTACAACTGGCAATCGATGCCGGTGTCGATTTTCCCTATTTGCTTTATCAGGTTTATGCTGGCGAGCAACTTGCCCCTTCAGACGTCTATAAAAAAGGCGTTAAACTGCGCTGGTTATTTGGCGACCTCGATCGATTGATCATTATTTTTAAGAACCCTGATTTCACGCTCAGGGCAAAACTGAAAGAGTTAATCAATTTTTGTAAATTTGTGCAGCCCGGTATGCGTTATGAAATCAATCGGCTGAATGACATCAGGCCTTTTATATTCGAATTAGCGCAGTACATAAAAACTAATGTACTGCGCATTTAACCTGAAATAGTGGCCCGATTAATATATGAACAGAATGCCTAATATCCTACAAACATGGTCTAATCAATCAAGTGCCTCGCATCAATGCTGTTCCGCTCGCATCTTACGAACATGGCATAAACCCTTACTGCACAAAGCTATCTGTAATTGTGGTGCTTAACAGAAATGAAAACCACTAAAGTCTCCATCATTCCGGGCAACGTTTTTTGCTGAGCCTGCGCGGCCCGCCGGATCCAGAGATTTCAGTAACCTACTGGATCCCGCGGTCCGACGTATCGGCATGCGCCGGGATGACGGGATGTGGTTAACTGGACAGCACTGACCCTGCATAAAACTACATGAGTCTTTTATAGAGTTTTTCGTATTCATTCAGCATGGAAAGGAGGCTATGCTTGCTCACGACGAGTTCATATGCTCTTTCAATCATTTGATTTGTAAGTTCCTGTTCGCTTATACATTTCATCAGGCCCTCCGCTAAACTATCGGCTGACTGAGACAGGACCAGATAACCCGTTTTACCTTGCATAATCACTTCTGATATACCGCCAACATCTGTGGTAACGATTGGAGTTCTCGATGCCATTGCCTCCAATATAGAGACGGGGAGTCCTTCAGATAAAGAACTCATAACAAAAACGTCCATGGCCTGCAGCAATCGATGCACATCATCTCTAAATCCCAGGAACCGGACATTACTTTCAATACCCAAGTTTTTAGCCTGTGACTTAAGGTCACTTTCCAGCCCCCCTCTTCCCGCTATCATAAAAACGGCATCTGGATGTTTGCTACAAACCCGGCTGGCAGCATCGAGTAGATAGTTGTGGCCCTTGACCGGATAAAGGTTACCGATAGCGCCAATTAGAATCTGTCCATTTTTTATGCCCAGCTCTTTCCTGGCATCTACCCGGACAGATTGCTGAGGTTTAAATTTATCGATATCGATACCATTCGGCAGCACCTCGATTCTTTCGCTTTTTATTCCTATTTCGTCGATCAGGAATTGTTTAAGATCATAAGAAACAGCGACCAGGTTTGAGTGCCGGGATATATAACGATATATCAAACGACGTTGCCATTTATCCGGATAATATTTTTTACCGTGGACCGTTGTTATGCAAGGTATGCCACTGATTCGTGACAGTAGAGTTGCGTGGAAATTCATTGCAAACTCATGCGAATGAATCAGCTTTATTTCATGTCTTTTTGCATACTGATATATCGCCTTAAGCCAGGGTATATCAATGGATGATTTCAATGGTTTGATGATCAGTTCCAGGCCTGACTCCAGCACGTTATTGCTCACCCAGCCTTCTCTTTGAATGCATACAGACGAATCATAACCAAGCGCCTGCTGATGCCGGGCTAAAGTCAGCATCATATTCTCTGCGCCTCCAGGCCCGGATGACTCGATTAAATTTAAGACACCAGCCATCTCAAGTCCTTTTTAGAGCAACCCTGAAAGGCGGGCCAGGAACTTATGCTTGTTGGAACTTATGTCTTCATGAACACCGATGCGCTTTAGTAAAAGCATATTTGTGCGTGGTGTATTCCATCCGCTCATTGTCGAACAGGCAGCCGAGTAATTTTCGTTTACGACGTCGAGACTGTATTGATTATAGTCACCATTGGGATAGCAGAACAAATCAATCTCCATATTCAGCATTGCCTGTAAAACTTCTTTAGAGCTTATGATTTCATCATCGATCTCATTTTTATCTAAACCATCAAGCAGTCTTTTATGATGGCAGGAATGCGAGCCAACTCTAACAAGGCCTGATTCGATCATTTCCTGTAAATGATGTCGACTCATTAAATCGACATTATTCGAAATCACGCTCTCATCAAGACGTGATTCCATCCTGTCAATATAGGAGTTCAATTCATTCTCATTATGAGTTTTACAGCTTTCGATTATTTGATTGATCATGTCTGCATCGAGCTTTGCCGTTATCGGTTGGCCTTCGTGCATGATATCTTTTAACCAGGCGCCCTCTTCCGAGTTTATAAATTCGTTGAGCAGTTTTGGATCGAGCTTTCCCAGTAAGCGATTTAATCTGTTGGGCCAGAAACTGTAGCTGGTGCCGAGAAAACTGGATACGACAAAAATTGTTGCCGGGACTTTCAATTCTTTCAATATCGGATAAGCATATTCATAGTTATCTAGCCAGCCGTCATCAAACGTGATTGCGCAAGCATACTTTGGTAGCGGCTCTTTATTTTTGGCTGCCCTGATCCAGTCATCGAGATGCATCAATTCAAAACGTTTTTTGATTTCGTCCAGGTGCATTCTGAAAGTCTGCGGGCTTACGTACATGCCCGGCTGCTCAGATTTCAAATCCGGGTGATTCGAAGGCAGCACCCTATGGTAGGTCAGAATTAGCAGGTTGTTAGCATTAAAGGCATAGAATTTTCGGGGATCAATTACCGAAATTATGCGTTCTAACAGGTAACGGATAATAGACTTAACTGTTCTGATCATCTAGGGAAGGTTCTTCACGATATGAGGCCCCAATAACCTGGTAATTCCCAATGGCAGTTTTTTCCAAATATTGATTGCAGCTTCATACTTCACATTTTTATGGTTGAAAACAGGAATATCACATGATGGCTCGAGATCGTAATACCAATTGAGTTGCAAAGGCTGTCCGCCCCACTGTTTTTTGAATTTCAGGGTACCCGCATCTTTGCTGGAACGCCCGAAATCAAAAATTTGATAGTTCTTCTCGATCGCGATTTTGAGAATATTCCAATACAGGAACATATTGATACCCAGCGGGTTGAATTTGCGTAAGGTGGACGCCCAGGGAATCTCCAGTTTGCCATTATGGCCGATTAGAAAACCGACACCTACGGGTTTTCCACTTAATCTAGCGACGGCAATCAGGGATTCCTGTTTAAACGTTTTCAGAATCTCCGCGAAAAATCGTTTGCTATAGACCGGCGTACCGAGATCACGCATGTTAATAGAAAATACATGATA
>JAHEKD010000413.1 GCA_024638545.1 Gammaproteobacteria bacterium | reverse complement strand
GCGAGCTGATGTAGTGTTTGTCTGTGATATCACCGATTTTTATCTGAACGCGCGGTTGATCTTCAGGCTGCAGCTGCAAATTTTCAGGCGCTGTGAGATCAGCAAGAATAACAGAGTTGATTTCGACTTCATTGTGGTTATTGATATTTAAATAACCTCTTGCAAGCAGCTCGTCTGCAAGTCGCTGTCCAATAAAACCTGCTGCGCCGGTAATCAGTAAATTCATAATCTGCTCACAGCATTCTTGCTAATTTTTGCCGGTTTAATCGGCTTTCCCGAAACCAGATGACTAGGCCGGCAGCTATGATGACACTGGCCCCGATGATGGTCCATCTGTCCGGTAAGTGATCGAAAACAAGAAAGCTCCAGATTGTCAGATAAATGATAAAGGTATAGGAAAACGGGGTGAGCAGGCTGGCCGGGGCAAAAGCATGCGCACGTGTCAGAATCTGGTGGCCCAGCCAGCCGAACACCCCCAGGCAAATCATGATTAACCAGTCAAGGTTGTTAACGGGCGAACTCCATTGGGAGATGGCGAAGGGCAGCAGTACAACTGTTCCAACCATCCCGGCATACAGCTGCATGCTCTCAACGGCGACCGTACCTGAGAGTTTTCGAGTCAGTATTGAATACAGCGCAAAACACAGCGCACCGGCTATTGAAACAAATACCGCCCAGTGAAAGTCTTCGCTGAAAGGTCGAATCGCAATAAGGATGCCAATAAAGCCCGCAATGATTGCACCCCAGCGCCATATCCCCACGCGTTCATCCAGAAGTATGGGTGACAGGGCACAAATCATGATCGGCACCGAGAACAGTATGGTTGCAGTAAGCGTTAACGGCAGATAGCGAAGCGCCAGAAAGTTTGTAATGGTTGATAACATTAAAAGTGCACCTCTTAAAAATACCAGTGACAGGTGCTCGCTGGTGAATCGGCTTGGCGAAATGCCGCCCATGAGGATCAGGATTAATGAAATCAGAAAATGGCCAAGATAGCGCATGAAAGACAGCTGCAGGAATGACAGGCCTGCGACAGCCAGCCATTTCGCACTGACATCAATACATGAAAAGAAAAAAAAGGCGACGATCATCAGGCCAATACCGAGCATCGGCCTGTCTTCATTCGGTCTGGCGACAGGCCCGGCCATCCAGACTCAACTTTTGCCGCTTAACTGTTTCATGAAGTCCAGGATTTCAGGCACGTGTCGATCACCGTAGCCACCAGCGACAGCCAGTGACAACGCCATTCTTACTGACTGGGACATTATTGACGGCACACCGGCCTGTTCCGTCATTGTGGAATAGTAACCCACATCCTTTTTCGCGTTTTTTAGAGTAAAAGCAAGCTGGTTTGGGTCGCCGTCAACGGCGTATGCCTTGACGAAATCCATCATCCCTGAATGCAGTGGCCCGGCAGACATGACATCATAAAGTTGTTTTCGCTCTATGCCAGCAACGTCGGCCATGGCAAATGCCTCTGACATCGCTGCAGCGGTGGTCATGGCAAAAAAGTTATTAATCAGTTTTATGGTATGGCCAGAACCGAGTTTGCCGAGGTGAAAGACATTTTCACCTAAATCCTCAAGCACAGGCTTGACTTTTTGGAAAACAGCTTCATCACCGGAACACATTATATTAAGCAATCCCTGTTCGGCCTGTACCGGCGTTTTACCCAATGGGGCATCGAGATAACAGGCCCCTGCCGCAGTGACTTTCTCGCCGAGCATACGGGTAGATTCGGGCAGGGAGGTACCGAAGTCAATCACCGTCGTTTGCGGTTTCAAGCCGGCAATGACGCCTTGATCATCGAGCATTCTGGATTCAACAGATGCTGAGGTATCCATGCAAAGCATCACGATCTCGCTGGCATTTGCAAGCGCCTTTGCTGAAGTGACTTCAGTTGCGCCCCGATCAACTGCCCTCTCTATATTCTCACGAGAGCGGTTTGCAATAACCGTCAGCGGATAATCAAGGTCCAGCAGTCGCTGGCACATGGCCGAGCCCATCAATCCCAGGCCAATAAATCCAATCTTTGGTTTTGTCATAGTTTCCTCTTTTCAGCTGGTTTTCAGGAATGCACGTTTTTTTAGCTGTGCCTGTATTTCATAAATTGAACGGTTTTTTTCAGGCTGTGGCAGCGGTATTCGCACGGGAACATTCGCCATTCTGGGCCTTAGTGTCGCCGACCCGCAAAGCATGCGCTCATTATAATCATTAATCGTTTCAAATTTTGTCATTGATCCCATGATCGGGAATGCATCAGCCGCCATCAGCTCGTAAAACAGGACTCGTCTGTCGCGATCGGATCTATTCATGGCCGACCCATGAACGATACGAGCGTGATGGATGGAAATACTGCCGGCCGGTCCATTTAATTCAACGGCATCTTCGATATTATAACCGCATCTTTCCAGATCCATCGCACCGGCAAATACGCCTTCATGATGGTGATCGTGAATAGGTCCTTTATGACTGCCTGGAAAAACCATTAGCGGCCCATTTTCACTGGCCATCTCGTCGATCATGACGCCGATGGCCAGCAGATCGTCATTGGTATGCGGATAAAAAGCAAAGTCCTGGTGCCATTCAATAGCCGCACCATAACCAGCGGATTTCATGTTCAACTTGGACGTGTGCAGTCTCAGGTTTGGTCCAATCAAATCACGCGCTACTGCCAGCAGATAGTCTGAATACATTAACTCACGCATTACATCGCTGGAAGCATGTGGAAGTTTAATGCGTCTGAGCCTGGGATTTTCAGGTGTGTGGCTATCCTCAAGATCGATAAGATCATTAGATTCGGTAAGCTGTGTTGCTTGTTTCTCGTAGCGGTTTATTTCTGCCCTGATGTTTTCAATGATAGACATCGGAACGCGCTTTTCCAATACCAGGTAACCCCGACTGTCGTAGATTAAGACTTGCTTCGGGTTGAGTGTTTCCAGATTTTTAATGTAGACCTCTTTATACTGTTAATACGTTAAGTAATATAACCATGCGTCACATCGTGGCTCCAATTTGCCAGGGCACGAACTCATTATCACCCAGATCCTGTGCCTCTGATTTGGATTGTTCGCCGCTCGCCACGCGCAATACCGATTCATAGATTTCGCGGCCTTTTTCTTCGATGGATATGCCGTTATTCAACATATCTCCTGCATTAATATCCATGTCCTCTGTCATGCGCATAAACATCTCGGAATTTGTGGCAATTTTGATACTGGGTGCTGGCTTGGAACCAAAGGCCGAGCCGCGACCGGTGGTAAATGCGACCATATTACAGCCGCTTGCAATCTGGCCGGTGACCGATGCCGGGTCATACCCGGGCGAGTCCATAAACGTAAAACCTTTACTGGTAACCGGTTCTGCATATTTGAAAACACCTGTCAAAGGAGTTGTACCACCTTTGGCCGCCGCGCCAAGCGATTTTTCCAGAATTGTGGTCAGTCCGCCTTTTTTATTTCCAGGAGTAGGATTATTATCCATTGACCCAT
>JAHEKD010000412.1 GCA_024638545.1 Gammaproteobacteria bacterium | reverse complement strand
GCGATCGCCATGGCAAGGTTTGAAAGCCTGGACATCCCACTCCCGAGGTCCACAAGCAGGGGCGGGATATAGGCCACGACCATCACGACGAAAACGGCGCCGATCAGCCATGCCGATGCTTTATCCCCGCCAATCATGACGTCTACGCCGTCAGCAACTTGGAAAACCCCCATTGCGATCGAACCGCCTACGCCAATCGCGATCGCGACGATCGCCATGAAATCCGATAGCCACCCCACAACCTGCAGCCCAGGTCAGCATCGTTATCTAAATTCAGGACTCCATCGGAATACTGCAGCCGGGTTGATCGATATTCGAAGGTCAGTGTTTGCTGTATCGAACCCGCAATTTGTGCCAGAAATGGCACTAATAACAGTGGATAGTACAGCAATTCAAACTGCATGCTGGCCTGCGTATCAGTTCCAGCGCTATCACACAACCACGCACCTGTTAATACAGGACACAGGGAGCCGCTGTTCCTGGATATAATGTGTGCCATGTTACTTACGTCTGGCCGGCAGAAGAGTTCGGGATGTTCATCACGCTCTTTCAGATAAGCAGCCAGTACAGCTATACCGGGGAGGTCAAAAGCGGCCAGCCAGCGGGCGGCCTTGCCTATTTCCTCAGCATATCCCCACTCGAAGCCGGCACCTCGGGCTGCTTTTTTACAATGTGCATCAATCTCATTTAACGAATATATCATCAGGCCAATGTCGTCAACGGCGGGTACGCCCAGTCATCATCCGGCATTGTTAGCAGCTCATCGGGGAAGGGTGCGTATTGAAACATGTTGATTCTAACCCAGCGATCAGAGCGCGGATCAAACCTGGTGGCGCCGAAAAATGACAGTTTCAGTCTTAGCATATCGATGGGTAACATGTCAGATGCGATCAGATTATCCCGGATCTCCATGTAAGGGTGAGATTCGATTTGCTGGGCACGTCTGGCCACATGTCGAAATTCCGGGTGCTGCATTAGAAAAGCGGCTAAAGTTTCCGAATCAGATCGGGTGCCCAGGGCCTGGTAGAGCCGCCAGACATGCCAACCAATGCACAGGGGTTGTTCCAATTCACTGCCGGGTTCATCAAAGCGTTCACCCAGACGCGGCTCGAGCTTTTCTTCTGACACATACCAGAACCGGCTGCGGTTTTCATCACGGGTGTAATCCGTTGTCAATGCCCAGTCATAATGCAGGCGAAGCAGCTCGCGCATCTCGCCAACAGACATTCGGCCGTTAATCATCGGTAATTTGGTTTCATCCGCTATCATGCAGTCTGTCAGTCCATCAACCAGTTCCGGATAAGGTTCCATCAGCAACATCGCCAGCTGTTCCTGGCCTTCCAGCGATAAATATTGTTCGCTCCACCTGTAAAGCGAGTCTAAAGGTTTGTCGATGTTGAAATCAAAGTTATCAATATACTGCTTAAGCTTTTCAAGATCACTGCGCAGCTGCAGTATTCTGGCTGCCTGCAGTGGATGTGTTGAATGCCATTTTTCTGCATTAAGTGTTGCGCGATCAAGAAAATGCTTAAATCTCGCGGTTTTTTCGGACCTAACTTCGCATATGTTTCTGACCCTGGCCAGTGCCTCCTCGCGGGCAATGATCCAGTTGTTGATCAGCGTTGGATGGTTGACTAAAAACGGTGCCATGCCCAGGCCAGTGGAGTTACCGACACCGAGACAGCGTCTTAATTCGGTGTTTAATAAAACAGCCTGCGAGCCGCCCCTCACTCTGGCCATGTGTTCTGCCAGATCGACGGTAAATGCACGTGTCAGCCAGACGCTTAACATCTCCGCCCTGAATGGTCCGGACAGCTCCTCTCTTTGCCAGATTAAATCACGGTCTGCCGCGCCGAACTTACCCGCACCATAGACAGCAGTTGTGCGCATTAAGTAGCCAACATTTTCAAGCTCACTGCGTTCCGGCTGATGTCCGCCTGCGAGGCAATCGACTACGTAGGAAAACAGGCGTACTGAACGGTTTGCCCGTGACAAACTGATTTCTGAGCTTGAGATTCGCCCGGCTTCCTGCAGCGGAACGTTTTTTTCCAGCCGCGCAAGGTCAGAAACTGTGGGCACACCGTCAAATAAAGTAAAGGTGGCATCCCAGGCCTGGGCTATTACCCGGTCTGAGCGCATTTCATCCGGCAGGTCGTGGGCAAATACGACCAGAGAGTAGGTGCGCACGGGCCCAATCGCCTGATAAACAGCTTGTCCCACACCCTGCTGGTCAATGGTCCAGTGACTTCTTTTAAACTGCCATCGCTCTTTTTTTAATTGTCTGAGCAGTGTGCGCATAAACGATAACCGGCACTGATGCGCACTGCCCAGTCTGGCCAGTTTCATTACTTTTTGGGGTTGACGCCATTGCTGATTTAAACCTGCATGTGGTCTGAGTTGCGTATCCATTAGTCTGTTGAAGTGAAATTGTCCCTGAAAAAACGGAACCAGTTATTACCCATTATGGCATTGATTTCAGTTTCAATAAATCCGACCTTTTTAAGGCCCTGCTCAATATTGCCGAAGTCCCGATTATCATGAAACCACGAGGGCATGGCTGGAAAACCGGCTGCACTAGCGGAGCCTTCACCGTAATCCATTGCTTTAGTCCATCGTCCCATGCGCATCCACTCGACAATCGAATCAGGTTGATCCTGGCACAGGTCTGTACCCAGGCCCAAATGGTCAATGCCCATCAGTTCGGCGGTATCAGCAATCATTTCGCAAAAACTTTGCAAGCTGCAGTCACTGCCGCCTTTTAAGTGATGCGGATAAATTGAAAAACCCAACATGCCGTCACAATCAGCGATAGCCCTCAAGACATCGTTTGATTTGTTTCTTAATGCCGGCTGCCAAAATTTTGGATTTGCATGACTGATAACCACAGGGCGTTCGCTGACTTCGATTGCATCCAGCGTTGATCGATCAGCAGAATGGCTCATGTCAATGACCAGTCCAAGCCGGTTCATCTCTTTGATAACTTCACGGCCCATACGGGTTATGCCGGTGTCTTCACTTTCATAACAACCTGTTGCCAGCAGTGACTGGTTGTTATACGTCAGCTGCATGAAGCGTGCACCTAGCGCATGTACAATTTCCAACAGGCCAATGTCGTCTTCAATGGGAGACGGATTCTGAAAGCCGAATATAATAGCCGTTTTTTGGTTGTCCCTGGCCTGGCTGATCTCCCGGGCCGATTTTGCATGAACAATCAGATCAGCATACTGTTCGAACCAGCGGTTCCACTGCTCGATATTGAGTACCGTTTCACGAAAATTTTCATGATAGGCAATGGTGACGTGTACGGCATCCACGTTGCCCTTTCGCATCTGCATAAAAACTTTTTTGCTCCAGTTTGCATACTGCAATCCGTCAATGCGATAGTTTGTTCCCATCAAAGCACGCCTGAATGGATATAGCTGGTTTTGACCGTGGTGTAAAATTCAACCGCATACTGACCCTGCTCACGCGGGCCGTAACTTGAATCACCAC
>JAHEKD010000014.1:386-14106 GCA_024638545.1 Gammaproteobacteria bacterium | reverse complement strand
CCTGCCGCCAGTGCGGGTGCACATTTCCGGGTTATCATCGCGTTGGGAAAGTTCCAGGGTGTAATTGCGGCCACA
This sequence comes from Gammaproteobacteria bacterium, assembly GCA_024638545.1. Classification (GTDB taxonomy): domain Bacteria; phylum Pseudomonadota; class Gammaproteobacteria; order Arenicellales; family JAHEKD01; genus JAHEKD01. The sequence goes on along the minus strand of JAHEKD010000014.1, from coordinate 14,031 downwards.
ACACCAATGGGTTGTTTAATAACTACAATACGTTTGTCAGCAAGATGTCCGGGAATCGTCTCGCCATAAATGCGTTTGCCTTCCTCGGCAAACCACTCGACAAATGAAGCGCCATAGACGACTTCACCTTGAGATTCTGCAAGCGGCTTACCTTGCTCAAGCGTCATGATTCTAGCCAGGTCATCTTTGTTTTCGATCATTAAATCGAACCAGCGGCGAAGTAAGGCGGCTCTTTCCTTGGCTGTTAAAATGCGCCATGCCTGCCAGGACGAATTGGCTGCTTCGATTGCCTTGCGCGTTTCACCGGCACCCATCTTTGGCACAGTGCCGAGCACGTCTCCGTTAGCCGGATTGGTTACATTTATTGTGGCCTTGTCATCAGCATCTTGCCATTGTCCGTCGATATAACACTGCTGACGAAATAATCTTGAATCATTCAGTTGCATAATAGGTACCTGAGTTTGTCATAATGTAAAGACCCACTAAAAGTGCGCCTGTACACATAAATCTGGTGTTTAGAATATCGGGTTGAAGGCGCGATACGCCCAAAAAAATCAATCTGTTGACAAGCATTTGAAATGCCCGATTAAACTGATCTAACCAAAAATTGCAACTCATGACTTTTTCTTAAGGCTCCGAAGGTAGATAACGGATAGAATGTTATACTCCTTGAATGTTTCAGGGTCAATCCAAACCCCGTTTTTGCGTACGAATAAAGTTAAACTGCACCATTTTAGGTTACTTTTTTCATATTGAAAATTGAATTAATTCAATTGAATCAATCGAAATATTCAATTGATGATGTTAGACTTTATATAATGAATATTGATCAACTGAAGACCGTGCTGGAACTGAACCGCACGCACCACTTTAAAAAAACGGCAGATACGCTTTTTGTTACCCAATCGACGGTAAGTGCGCGCCTACACACACTCGAGCAAGAGCTGGGGTGTAAATTATTCAACCGGACATCACGAACAGTTGAATTAACTGCGGCAGGCCAGCGATTTCTAGGACATGCGAGATCGATTATGGCTGTTTGGAGGCGTGCGCAGCAAGAGACTGCCACTGATGATCAGCAAGCGCCAATATTAGCTGTAGGGGGATTATTTATCCTCTGGGATATAATCCTGCTGGATTGGCTGGAGCGACTTCACGTGGAGTTTCCAAACTTAAATCTTGTTGCAGAATCTCACGACCATGCTTTTTTAATCAGGCAGCTGCTCGATGGTGCGCTGGACCTGATCTTTATCTTTGAACCACCCGAGCTCACCGAGCTTATTGTCAGGAAAACGCTTGCCATGCCTCTAATGCTGGTCTCAAATAAGCCCAATCAGGATTGTGACGCAGCCATCGGTGAGGATTACATCATGGTGGATTGGGGTTATGATTTCCTGCTCGAACATGCACGTCTGTTCACAGATCATCAGCCTGCAACCCGCCGGGTTAATCAATCAAGGCTGGCGCTGAAACTCATGCTCTCTGGCGGGGGGGCGGCTTATCTGGCCAGACAGGCGGTTACACAACATCTCAAGGAAAACAGTCTATATGAAGTTCCCGATGCGCCAATCCTTGAACGCCAGATTTATGCTGTATACCTGAGAGAATCGCCAAATTACCAATTTATCAATCAATCGCTAACTTCTATACAGGCTAAATGAATCAAACCCCGGGTTTCTCGTATGCATTATTTGATATGGACGGGCTATTACTGGACACAGAAATTGTCTATACCAGCGTTACGCAAGCGATAGTAGGGCGCTTTGGTAAAACATTTGACTGGTCGTTAAAAGCCAATATGATCGGTCGGCCTGCCATAGATTCTGCCCGTTATCTGGTTGAGCAGCTGGAATTGCCCATCACTGCTGAAGAATACCTTCATGAACGCAATGATTTGCTAAAAGCCGGCTTTGCTCATTGTAAAGCCTTGCCCGGTGCACAGGATCTGGTTCGTCTTCTGCACCGCAATAAGATTCCGATTGCGCTTGCATCAAGTTCCAGTCATGAGCTCTATGAAATAAAAACGCGCAGGCATAGAAGCTGGTTTGACCTGTTTGATGCAGTCGTGACAGGTGACAATCCTGAAATCAAAAACGGCAAACCTGCACCCGATATTTTTTTGCAGGCCGCCAGTGAACTGGGTGCTGAGGCCGAGCTAACGCTGGTCTTTGAGGATGCGCCTTCCGGATTACAGGCGGGTAAAGCGGCGGGTATGCAGGTTGTGGTTGTGCCCAGTCCTCAAATGGATAAATCCCGATTTCAGGACGCAGACTATATATTGTCTACACTTAAAGAGTTTGATCTGTCACTGTTCGGACTGACTGGGTAGCGGGGGTATGCCGGAATTTGCTATCTCAGTTTTTCCAGTACCGACTGCATGGATTTTGACCAGGCCGCTATTGAGTGGCTGCTGCGCAACGCCTGCAATCCCGCCAGTGTGTAGGTACCGTCGGTCGCAATGCTAGCCCGCTTTGTTGTTATCGGAATAATCGATTGCCCCCTGTACAGTTTGCTTGATCATGATTTCAGCCTGTCTTGGATTTAGTCCCTGCTTAATCGACATACCTGCAATCGCAGAAATCACCAGCTCGGCTGATTCAAAAACCAGGCCATCCAGCAAGTCACCGAGTTGATGCGGCCGCACGGCCAGGAGTATGTAGTTCGACCTGTCTATTACATCCTGATTCGAGCTTGCTATTTCACAATCATATTTTTTAGCGAGATTTCTGGCTACGGTGCGATTTCGCGGAGACAGAATGATATCAATATTACCTGCATTATTTCTCAATCCTGCTACGGTATAGCTGGCCAAGTGACCAGTTCCAAGAATACCAAGGGGCGTGGTTACCATGTCTATCCCATGTTTATAAATTAAGCCACTGATTTGACTGACAGCAGAAATACCGCCACGCAAACTGATATATCAATTTCAATCCCAATCAAGTATAACCTTGCCCGATTGCCCGGAGCGCATCATGTCAAAGCCCTTTTGAAAATCATCTATAGGATAGTGATGAGTAATGACTTTATCGATATTGAGCCCGGACTGCAGCAGACTGGCCATTTTATACCAGGTTTCAAACATTTCTCGGCCGTAGATGCCTTTTAAAGTCAGGCCTTTAAAAATGACTTTGTTGAGATCAAATTCTACTGGTCTCGATGGGATGCCCAGGATAGCTACACGGCCGCCATTGTTCATTGTATCAAGCATGTTGTTAAACGCCTGCGGCACACCGGACATTTCAAGACCGACATCGAAGCCTTCAGTCATGCCAAGCCTGGCCATGACTTCAGATAAACTTTGTTGTGCGATATTCACAGCAACAGTAGCACCAAGTTGCTTGCAAAGCTGCAGGCGGTAATCGTTAACATCAGTGACAACTACATAGCGCGCACCGACATGTTTGCAAATCGCTGCGGCCATAATTCCAATCGGACCGGCGCCGGTAATCAGCACATCTTCACCAACCAGATCGAATGACAGTGCAGTGTGCACGGCATTACCATAGGGATCAAAGATGGCCGCTAAATCGTCAGAGATTTCATCGGCTATCTTGAATGCGTTAAAGGCAGGGATAACCAGGTACTGTGCAAAAGAGCCCGCCCGATTGACGCCGACGCCGACGGTGTTTCGACATAAGTGACGTCGGCCGCCCCGGCAGTTTCGGCAATAGCCGCATGTGATGTGGCCTTCACCGGAAACACGGTCTCCAATTTCTATGCCCTTGACTTCCTGGCCCAGTTCGACTACCTCGCCCACATATTCATGACCGATGACCATTGGAACAGGTACTGTCTTCTGAGACCATTGATCCCAGTTATATATATGGACATCCGTGCCGCATATTGAAGATTTTTTTATTCTTATCTTAATATCGTTATGGCCTACATCGGGCTCAGGCGCATCAATCATCCAGATACCCGGTTCTGGTTTAATTTTTGCCAGTGCTTTCATTCATATTTCCCGGAAATGACCTTCAGTTCATGACCGATTTCAGTAAATGCGGATATTGCATGATCCAGCTGCTGCTGGTTGTGTGCGGCTGACATTTGGGTGCGAATTCGCGCCTGTCCATGGGGAACAACAGGATAAGAAAAACCTATGACATATATTCCACGCTCCAGTAACTGGTCTGAAAATTTGCTCGCTAATGCGGCATCACCAATCATTACCGGAATAATCGGGTGATCGTTGCCGGCGAGTTCAAAGCCGGCAGCGCTCATCTTTTGCCTAAAATAAGCGGCGTTTTCGCTAAGCTGCCGGCGAAGTTCGTTACCGTTTTCAAGCAGTTTCAGTACTTCCAGCGATGCTGTCACAATCGGCGGTGCAAGTGAGTTAGAAAACAGATAAGGACGTGAGCGCTGTCGCAGCCATTCAATTATTTCAGATTTACCTGAAGTGAAGCCGCCAGATGCGCCACCCAGCGCTTTTCCCAACGTGCCGGTGATGATATCAACCCTGTTTAGAACGCCACAATATTCATGAGAGCCTCGCCCGCTCTGGCCAACAAAGCCAACGGCGTGTGAATCATCGACCATGACCATGGCTCCATATTTTTCGGCCAGGTCGCAGATGCCCTGTAAATTTGCAATTATTCCATCCATGGAAAATACGCCATCGGTTGCGATAAGCTTAAACTGGCATTCGGCTTCAACAGCTGCATTTAACTGGGATTCAAGATCACTCATGTCATTGTTCTTGTAGCGAAATCGCTTCGCCTTGCACAACCGTACCCCGTCAATAATGGATGCATGATTCAGTGCGTCGGATATGACGGCATCTTCAGGCCCAAGGATGGTTTCAAACAACCCGGCATTGGCATCAAAACAGGACGAATAAAGGATGGTATCCTCCATGCCTAAAAACTGGCTTATCGATGCCTCGAGCTGTTTATGAACATCTTGAGTGCCACAAATAAAGCGCACAGACGCCATACCGTAACCATGTTGATCCAGTCCTTCTTTTGCGGCTTTGATAATCCGCGGATGATTGGCAAGACCCAGATAATTGTTGGCACAAAAATTAACCACGTCGACATTGTGATTAACCTTTATCTCGGGCTGCTGAGCGGATATTATAATTCGCTCCGTCTTGTAAAGACCCTGTCGCCGAATCTCAGAAATCTGCGCTTGAATTTTATCAATGAAATCCTGATTCATTGCTGTTGTCCTTTTGATTAACGGGTAGTCAGTATAATTTTAAGTGCGATAGTTGCCGGTTCGATCAGTTGACCCGGCAGCATACAGGTATATGCCGCTTAGAGGAATATACTGACAAGCAGGTAATCCAACCTGACAAAACTCAAGTGATTATTTTCGCAGGGCTTTGCCGCGTCCCGAGAGGCTTGGATTGTTGATAAAATACTCGTGTGCACTGACTTTGGGCCCGGGTCGCACGTAGCGCTTGTATTTGCCGTTTTTGCCTAAGATCCAGCTTTGGCAGTTATCTTTCATGTTGGCTACCATAATCTGCTCCAAAATTTGACGGTGCACGGTCCTATTCTCAATCGGCACCATGGTCTCAACCCGGCGGTCGAGGTTCCTGGGCATCAGATCAGCCGAGGATATAAATACCAGCGCTTCATCAGATGGCATATTTTTGGCATTGCCAAAACAGTATATTCTGGAATGCTCCAGAAATCGGCCAATAATTGACTTAACCAAAATATTTTCAGATAAACCGGGAATGCCAGGTCGCAGGCAGCATATACCTCTGATAACCAGTTTTATCTTTACACCATGCGCTGATGCCTCGTAGAGTTTATCAATAACCTTCGGATCAACAAGAGAATTTACTTTAAACCATATGCTCGCCGGCTGACCTTTTTTAGCTAATATTATTTCGTTGTCTATCAGTTCGATGATCGTTTTGCGCATATTAAATGGTGCTGCAATCAGTTTTTGCATTGAGCTGGGCTTGGTGTACGAGGTCATGTAGTTAAACAATATTCCGGCATCTTTACACAATATCGGATCTGCGGTGAAAAACGATAGATCTGTATAGATTTTAGCCGTAATGGGATGATAGTTTCCGGTGCCAAGGTGAACATAGGTGTGCAGTTCATGGCCTTCACGCCGAGTGACCAGTGACACTTTTGCGTGCGTCTTAAGATCAATAAATCCGTAGACGACCTGTACGCCGCTTCGCTCTAAATCACGAGCCCATCGTATATTCGCAGCTTCATCAAAACGGGCCTTCAGTTCGACCATGGCGGTGACGCTTTTCCCGTTTTCGGCCGCTTCACGCAGTGCATTGATTATCGGTGAATCTTCGCTGGTACGATACAGCGTTTGCTTGATGGCCACCACCTTTGGGTCTTTGGCAGCCTGGCGTAAGAACTGCACGACCACGTCAAAGCTTTCAAATGGATGATGGACTACAAAGTCTTTTTCCTTAATGGCTGAAAAGCAGTCATCTTCATGTTCCCGAATACGTTCGGGAAACCTGGGGTTGAATGGCGGAAAATCGTGTTTTGGCCTGCTGCCTATTAATTGCGATACGGCAGTCAGGCCGATCACGCCCTTGAGACGGAAGGTGTCCTCGTCAGAAACATCAAACTCATCTTTCAGGAATTCAAGCAAATAGTCCGGCATTGAATCATTAACAGTAAGACGAATGACCATGCCCCGCTGGCGACGCTTCAGTGCATTTTCAAACAGGCTGACTAAATCCTCTGCCTCTTCATCAACACCTAACTCGGAATCTCTGATGACATGAAAGTAGCCGAATCCCTGCATTTTAAAATCCGGGAATAACAGGGCCCTGAAGTGGATTAACAAATCAAAGATGTGTATGAAGCGTCCACGCCTCTCACCATGATCAGGTAAACGAATATAGCCATCCAGTTGAGTTGGAATAACCACCAGTCCGATCAGCGTTCTTTCCTGCTCGGGATCGTAGAGCTGCATGGCGATGCTGTAGCCTAGATTGCGAATAAATGGAAATGGATGAGAAGGATCGACAGCAATGGGTGTTAATACCGGCATGATGTCATTGGTGAAATAGTCCCTCAACCAGGCATTGTCATCACTGAGAAGCTGTTCGGATTTAAGCAAGCTAATGCCGGCTTTAGGCAGTAATTTTTGCAACTCCTTCCAGCAGTTCTGCTGGATTTCAATCAGTTTGGCCGCATCATTGTGAATTGCATCCAGCTGCTGTTTGACACTTAGACCATCCGGACTGATTGATTGCACCTGGGCACGTAATTGACCCATGAGCCCGGCCACGCGCACCATGTAAAACTCTTCGAGATTAGTTGCGGAAATAGATAAGAAACGCAGGCGCGCGTAGATTGGGTGTGAATTATTCATCGCCTCTTCAACAACCCTCTGATTAAAAGCCAGCCAGGAGAGTTCGCGATTAATAAATCGTTTAGGCGAGTCCACGCTAATCTGCGGCTCGGGACTAACTAGGCTGGCAGCTGCTGAAGAGATATCGATCATTTTGGGATCGGCTTGATTTGTCATGCTTTACTCAGTGGCTCCGCAGACTGTTCTATGTTCACAGGCTCACCTGGCTGGTCTTTATCCACACTCTTATCCGAATCTTTTGATAGCAATGCCTGAGTCTTTGCAATCTGGGCGCTGACTACTTTCAGTTTAGATTCCAACGAAGTGCGTTGTTCTGCTGATAAATCCTCGTTAAGCCTTTTTTCAAATTTTGATTTTTTCTGATTGAGTAACTCCTGAAGTTTAAGCAATTTGTCAGGTTTTATTTTTTTACCTTTTTCTTTTTTCTTAAGAAGCTTACTAAATTTCGTGCTTAACTTGGAAAATTTCATGACTTTTCTCGGTTTGGTGTTTTAAATGAGTTATCAGGCTGCATCCGATAATTTTTCAATTTCTTCTGCATCCAGTATAACTTCCTGCGCTGCTTCTGCAATCAGGTCTTCATGTGATGATAATAATGCCTGTGCGGAAGAGATAAGATTTCTGGCGGTCTCATCGGAATAAGCAAAATCATTCAGATAGGATGTCGCCATTAACGGCGAAATTTGTTCGTCCTGCAGAATCTTGGCGATTTTTCTATTAATGTTATCGTGTGCAGCGTCTGCTTCCGCTTTCAGTTCGTCGAGTTCCAGAGCCGCCAGAGAGTTATCTTCTTCTTTCCTTACTCGGTATATCTCTCTCAGAATGGTGGCAATTTTTAATCTGAGTACATTATACTCTTTGCGGATATACTGATTGTTCGAAACCATGTATTTGTTCGTATTTTTACGTAAATGCTTGATGTGTTTGACAGCTTCAACAATATCGGCGGCCGCGTTACGTAATCGAAATAACTCTTCCGAAAAAACATTCGGTATATGCGATTGAGCCTTGGCAATAAACGCTACAATTGCCGCGTACAGCACTTTAACCTTAGCTTCATAAACTTCATCCATATCGAAATCGATCACTTCTCTGTCATCGTCAATGGTTTTAGCCAGATCCGGCGATTCAAGAATCTGATGGCGATGCAGATTCATACCGTGTGCCATCAGTTCGAAGGCGGAGTCAAACAAGTGCCAGACTTCTTTCTTGGTGGACATCAGCACAGTTTCCGGGAAATCAATCGCGGCATCGTTTATATACAAGGGTTCGGCAATATCGCGCTTTCTTTTCGGAAAAATTTTAAACAGTAGATCGGCTAATTTCTGGATTAATGGCACCATGACGATAACCCCGGTAATATTAAAAAGGGTATGAAATACGGCCAGCTTCATGGTGTAATTATCCGCAGCGATCCCGGTTTTTGCGCTCACCCAGTCCACGGCGATGACAAACTGACTAATAAAGGCGATCGCAATAACGCCGGTAATTACATTGAAAATCAGGTGGGCGCCGGCCAGGCGTTTACCGCCAACATTAGCACTTAACGATCCGATAATTGCGGTTATGGTCGTGCCAACATTGGCACCGATTGCCAGTGCCAGTGCGTTTTCATAAGTAATCTGGCTTGCCGCCAGGGCAGTCAGGATCAATACCAGGGTGGCATGGCTGGACTGCATCACGACGGTCGCGGCAGCGCCGATACCGGCGAATAAAAATAATCCCGGGTAGCCTGCCACAGCATAAGAGGCAAGATCGAAACTGTCTTTGAAGGCTTCAAAACCCTCTTTCATGTAGTGGATGCCTAAAAACAGAAATCCAAGGCCCGCAAGCACCGATCCGATGCCTTTTAGTGTTTTTTGTTTCTGGAACGACAGGACTATCCCAAAGACCAGCATCGGCATGGCGTAAGCAGAGATTTTTACTTTGAGGCCGAATGCGGCGACCAGCCAGGCGCCGGTTGTTGTACCGATATTGGCACCGAAGATAATGCCGATACCCGCCACCAGCGATATCAGGCCGGCGCTGATAAAGGAAATGGTTATAACGGATACCAAAGAGCTGGACTGCATGATAGTGGTCGTAATTATCCCGAAGGACAGGCTTTTCCAGGTTTTATCGGTTGTTTTTGCCAGCAGTCTCTCCAGCAATCCGCCGGTAAAGGCCTTGAATCCTTCCTCAAGAAATAGCATTCCAAAAAGGAAAATCGCAACGCCTGCCGAGATTTCCTTGAACTCTGGACTGATCCAGAATCCATAGGCAAGTATGAACAGAATAGTTGGAAGCAATATTTTTTTCAGCATACTAGTCTCCGTTGGTGAGTATCAGTAAATTATCGTATATGATAGCATTGTGCCAGCAGTATAATAAAAAAATAGCAGGTAATTCCGCAAACAAGGCCGTAGTATACCCGTGCCGCCGGAAGATTGTCATTAAGAAGATTGTCATTAAGGTGGGTGTTCATAAAGTGTCTGTTATCTCTCCGATCATTAACAAGGATCTCAGTTGATATTTTTTACCGGCCATACTACCCGGCTGGTGCGACCAAATCACAATCGGTTTTCACTCAGCAAGCACGGGGTTATCAATTTAAGCTATCATTCAGAATTTCCTGCTCCTTTAGATAAATCAAGTTTTTTTGTCAAAAATTAAAAATTGTTAATAATGAATATTACATTATCACTAATTTGTCACAATTTTGTCATCATGCTGCAACAATTCCAATACATCATTAGGCCCTACGATAATCTGAATACGGTGAGGCCACCTTGATGAAAAAAAATATTCTCTTTTTAACAGCAATTTCGGCAAGCCTGCTGGCAACGCATGGATTTGCCCAATCACGCGATACGATTCAAAACAAGGGTTCTGATACCCTTGTAAACGTTGCCCAGGCCTGGGCAGAGGAGTATCAGAAAGTGAATGAAAACGTCGCAGTTGCTGTCAGCGGCGGCGGGTCTGGCACAGGGATTGCCGCAATGATTAACGGCACGGTTGATATTGCCAATGCCAGTCGCAAAATGAAAGAAAAGGAGATCAAGCTGGCCCAGGACAAGGGACAAAATCCCATTGAACATATTGTTGGTTTTGACGCGCTTGCCATTTTTCTTCACAAGGATAATCCAATAAAATCGATGACCATTGAACAGCTCAGAGAAATTTACATCCGCGATGGCAAATCCGAAAAATGGACTGATTTGGGTGAAAGTGTACCCGGCTGCAAGAATGATGAAATTGTCGTTGTTTCACGCCAGAATAACTCCGGTACTTATGCCTATTTTAAACAGGCTGTGCTTGACAAGGGTAAATTCCGCAGCGGTACTCTGGACATGCACGGATCAAAAGACGTGGTTGAATTGGTTGAAAAAACGCCTTGTGCAATTGGCTACAGTGGCTTGGCTTACGCCACCGATCATGTTGCGATGCCCTGCGTTACGTCAGATGGCGGTGAGTGTGTGCAGCCTTCAGTGGAAACGGCCAGTGACGGCTCTTATCCGATTGCCAGACCGTTAATGATGTATACCAATGGCGAACCGGAGGGTGAAATCAAAAACTACATGGATTGGGTTTTGAGTGATGAAGGCCAGTGCATTATCTTCAATAAAGGCTATGCGCCGGTTAGAGATGTGAATTGCGGAACCTGATCAGCGGCCTGTGCCGGTGGTTTATGTTCAAGTATTCAGTTTTTTGCCTGACTAATTTTCCAGGGTGTGCCTGTGATTGCCGTCAATGTCTCGTAAATGAGACGGGTTGTAAATCACTTCGTCTGAAAATAAACTGGCAAACGTCATTCTGACGTTCCGGTATCTAGAGGATTATTTCAATGTCAATATACGAACAACGTTTACAGACCGACCTGGACAATATCAATGCCCAGGTAAGAGATATGGGTGAGCTTGTAAAGGCCAGTGTCAGTAATTCGGTAAAAGCATTTCTCACGGGTAATCAGTCCCTGGCTAACATGACCGTACTATCCGACAATGTCATTAACCGCAAGATGCGTGAAATTGATCATCAATGTCACACTTTTATCGCGCGTCATCTGCCTTCAGCCGGACACTTGCGGCTGGTTTCATCAATTATCCGTCTGAATATTATTATGGAGCGGATAGGTGATTACGCGGTAACAATAAGCAGGGAATCCCTGCAGTTTGGAACCCTGGATAACGCCCTGGCTATCCAGATTGATTTAATCGCCAATGAGGCCATGCAAATGCTCAGTCAGTCACTGCGTTCATTTGCTGATCGCAATGCCGAAATGGCGAAAATCACCATGAACATGTCTGATCACATGGAAGACACCATGGACAGCCTCTACAGCAGTCTGAGTGAAGACAGAGGACATCATCCCGGCAAAGATCTGTTTGCTTTGTTTGCGACTTTGTCACAATTAAAACGAATTACCGATCAGTCTAAAAATATATGTGAAGAAGCCGTGTTCGTAGTAACCGCTGAGAGCAAGGAAACTAAAATCTTTAATATCCTGTTTCTGGATGAGGCCAACACGCAGCTGAGTGTTATGGCCGAAGCAATCGGAACCCGTTATTTTAGTCATTGTGGACGTTTTAGCAGCGCCGGCCGCACACCGTTGCAAGGCATCGAGCAGCAGGCTGTCGAATTTTTGCACGATCGCGGTTTAACAGTGACTAAAACCGGTCCGCAAAAAATTGATTTCTCAGATCTTGAACTCGCCCACTTTCACGTCATAGTGGCCCTGCAGGGCAGCGTCAGTTCCTATATTAATGATATTCCGTTCCACACCGCTTATCTCGACTGGGATTTTGAGGATTTTCCATCATCGGGCAGTGATGATCAAAAATCTAAATGGTATGAACAGAGTTACCGTGAGCTGACACACCAGATTACTGAACTCATGGAATTAATCTACGGTAAAAATGGAAATAAGCCCGCCTGAACGGTACTTGCCTGATGATGAATAAAACAGACATAGAATTTGATAAACGCACCCTCGACTGGTATATCGACAAATCTGTTCAGGTGATCGTATTTATTGGCGGTATCTCGGCCATCATATTTATTATCGGTATATTCGTATTTATCACCAAAGAAGGATTCGGGTTTATTGTCAATACGCTGGATATTGGCGAGTTCTTTACATCGGAATACTGGTCGCCCAGTGATGAGGACGACCCTGAATACGGGATTCTCGCCCTGATCCTGGGCACGGCAAGTGTGACCGGTCTGGCAATGATAATTGCGATTCCTTTTTCCCTGGGCGCTGCAGTCTACATTGCTGAATTTGCGACAGGAAAAACCAGGGAGGCTTTGAAAGTTCTGGTGGAGCTCCTGGCCGCCATCCCTTCTGTCGTCTGGGGCTTTATCGGCCTGACTATCATGAATCCGCTGATTATCGAATTATTTGATGTCCCGGTGGGTCTGAACGTGCTGAATGCCGGCGTCATTCTGGGACTGATGGCTGCACCCATCATGACGTCGATTGCTGAAGACGCACTCAAGGCTGTACCTGACCGATACAGAGAGGCAGCTGAAGCGATGGGGGCAACGCGCTGGCAGGTCATTTACAAAACGGTCCTGCCCGCCGCAAAAAACGGATTACTGGGAGCAATACTGCTTGGCGTAGGACGGGGATTTGGAGAAACAATGGCAGTGTTGATGGCGACCGGGCACTCGGTGAATATCCCCGGCAGTGTTTTCGATTCTGTGCGTGCGCTGACCGCGACCATCGCGGCTGAACTGGGGGAGACCGCAGTGGGCTCGGACCACTATCAGGTCCTGTTTACCATTGGCATCTTCCTATTCATCATCACATTTCTCATTAATCTTGCCGCGGATCTGATCGTGCGTGGCATAAGAAAGGGTTGACAGATGTTTGAAATTACTGAAAAAAATATTAAAAATAACAGGGTCCAGAAACTCTACGGGACACTGTTCCTGTTAATGACACTGTTGCTGATATTACCGGTCGCAATTATTCTGGCGGTTCTGGTTTACAAAGGCGGCTCCGTCATTTCAATCGATTTTCTTTTCACCTCACCCACAGATGGTATGACGGCGGGCGGAATTTTTCCGGCATTACTGGGTACCGTATGGCTTGTTGGTGTGGCGTTGTTGATTTCGGTACCGATCGGTGTCGCTGCGGCGATTTATTTGAGCGAGTATGCTCCGGACAACTGGTCTACCCGTGTTGTTAATCTGGCCATCATCAACCTTGCCGGCGTTCCATCGATTGTGCATGCACTGTTTGGTGTTGGGGCTTTTGTCATTTTCTTTGGTCTCGGAACGAGTATACTGGCATCCAGCCTCACGCTTGCGATAATGACCTTACCCGTGGTGATAGTTTCAACGCGAGAAT
>JAHEKD010000014.1:0-376 GCA_024638545.1 Gammaproteobacteria bacterium | reverse complement strand
CTTTCAGAGAAGCCTGCTGGAATATGGGTGCAACCCGGTGGCAAGCCATTCACCGTGTTGTGCTGCCAAATGCGATCAGCGGCATTCTGACCGGCGTCATTCTGGAGGTGTCTCGCACCTCCGGCGAAACCGCGCCGATCATGTTCACGGGCGCTGTATTTTTTACGCCGTTGCTGCCACAGGGCGTTTTCGACCAGACCATGGCATTGTCACTGCACCTGTTCGTGGTGGCTACACAGGTTCCCGGTGTGCCCGAAAATTTACCATACGGAGTGGCGCTGGTGCTGATTGCCATGGTGCTGATCATGAACAGTGCATCAATAGCATTCAGAATGTATTTACGAGGCAAGAAAAAGTGGTAGTCCCTGAAAACCTG
>JAHEKD010000411.1 GCA_024638545.1 Gammaproteobacteria bacterium | reverse complement strand
CTACGAAGTCCGGTAAGGCATGCGATTCTAGCACACAGTCACAAGTCAATCTTTTCTGCATGATGTGGTCCACACCAGATCGTAATATTAATGGAGAGAAAATGAAAAAACCAGCAGCCTTGATATCATGCATCATATTTTTTGAAATTGAATTATCAGTAAATGAAACAGAAAAAAATAATGAACTACTGTACAATTTGATTTGCACTGTTTTGAGATGCAGTATACAGGCCAGACTCGATTTGAGAGTGTGCACACGCCTTTAGACCCGATAGACAGTATCATTGACGTGATCGTAAACTGGTCCTTTGACTAGCTCGAGTGATGGATGCATTGATGAGAAATGCGGGCCGCTTTGCTATATAAACAACTAATGGGATAAACGATGAAAAATACATTTTTACTATTCGCTACAGTCATCGCTATTACGGCATGCTCGTCGACAAATAATGAACCGATAACTGTAAATGAACCTACGGCTAAATCTGTAAGCAACATTGAATATATTCCTGGCGAGGGTGTGATTATTGAGGATTTAACAGAGATTACGGCCACTGTTATTGACATTGACAGGGAAAACAGGATTCTCACTATTGTCGATCCTGATGAAGTCGTGACTGTTTTTAATGTTACCGATGTGGTTCGGAATTTTGACCAGATTTCTGTTGGTGAATCAGTAGTTCTGCAGGGTTATCAGGGATTAGCGATGCAACTGGCTGAACCCGGCGGTGAAGTTGAAGGCTCAGAAATGCAGCTTCTCGCCCGGGCAGAGCCCGGCGAAAAGCCGGCAATGGTTGGCGTGGACATCGTGACGGCGTTGGCGGAAATAACCGATATTAACACCCGAACCCGGATGGTCACGGTTACCGGCCCGCAGGGCAATTATGTCGACCTGATTGTGCCGGAGCACATTGAGAAGTTTGATGAGCTCAAAATCGGTGATAAGGTCAATGCCGCTTATGCACAGGCTTTTGCGATATCCGTTCAAGTTGTCGATGATTAGTTCATAGGTTCCCTGTCTATATCTATCTCAAGTCCTAATAAACTTAGCAGGATGTGTTTTTTTATTAATCCTGTCTGTGGTTGATTGGGATTTATCTCAATGCGCTTTAACCGACGGGCAGAATGGCGAGTCGAGTATTACAAAATTACAATAGCCCGGAACAGCAACGGTTTACTACTGCCCATACCGAAGCTGATGTTTCCTGTGAGTTACGTCTTGGTCCCGGTTCTGAACATCTACGGTAGACAAAGCGCTGCATCGACAGGGAATGCAGTAACGCCAGGCGCTGTCCGCCTTAAACACTGAGGTAGATGTAATCCGTCTCGGTAAATATCGGTCAGAATGTGCTGTAATAAAATGGCTTTTCGCCTAACCGCCATTTCCAGTCCCCCCTGGTTTGATCGCGAAACGCTTCATAAGGCAGACTGTATTCGTTACCGTCTGAGTTACTCCAGAATAAGTCAAAGAGCTGGTTAAATGATCCGTTTGCCTTTTGGGCACCGCGAAGCACGAGGTTTGATTCCATATTTACCCCATCCATGTTGCGGCCGGTCCAGTTGCAGGAACCTGTAGTCAGGATATAGTGATTCCGATCAGCGTTGGTAATACTCATGGTCTTGGCATGATTCTGTTCGCCGTGGGTAGAGTACCAGCGTATCTCGATTTTTCCGCCGCGGGCTGCGGCCTGGTTTAACAGGAAACGCGCGACCTGCCGATTGGGCGTTCCGTCTTTTTCGCGATTAAATGAATCTTTATTTGCATCCAGCAGAATACGGATAGGTTGATCAACCACCTCGGATGCATTCAGGATTGCGTCCAGCACCGGCCTGAACGACAGGTAAAACATCTGAATGCGAATCTTGTCACTTGGCCGGGCGTCGTTAATGAGTGCGATAATTTTTTCCGGCAGAAATTTCTCGGATACAAATTGAGTATATACCGGATGCAGCGGTATTTCAGTCGACTCCCGGGTTACCTTTACCTTAAGTTCCGGAAAGTTCTGCTCAAAATAATTTTGGCGATATGCCCTGTCTGCTCCCAGATTCCAGTGCACGTAGTTTCCACCCAGGTCCGCGCTTTTTTTCATATCTTCACGCAAAACATTGAAAGTGTATTTCGCAATCTCACCTTTGACGGTTATTGCCGAGTTGATATGAAATGCACTTGCGTTGTGGGGGTTGGCCGATGTAGCCATCATCTCAAAGGCCCCGTTTCCGGTATCTGTCACTAACAGTTTGCGGTGGTTGGCCTTCAGGAGGAAGCCGTTATAAGCGGCCTCCAGGGTCACCGGATCGCCATCAAACTCGATCGGTAATGGCGCCTTCGAAAACACGCCGGATACAACTTTACCCGGCACGCGAAAGGTCAGGGTGTCGACCAGGCGTCCCGCATGTCCCAAACCTTCGCGCACACCCAGCAAACTCGCCTTCTTCAGCCCGCTGATCAGATCTGAATAAAAGACATCGATACCCGCCTCGCGAAACTCTCGCACCGACTTCGACTCCCGCCGCCCGTAAGCGCGGTGTGAGGGGTCCAGAATTACCGCAATGTGTATGTCTGGATGTGTACGACGCTTGTCCACCAGGGCCCTGGTTAAAATCTTTACCACATCCCGCTTCGGCGCCTCGTCGCTGTAAAAACTGTCGAACAGGAAAACCGAGAGAATAATGTGCGTCGCCGCCTGATCAATCATCTCAAGCACCCTGGGACCTATTTCGCCTTCGAAAAAACGCCGGCCTGCAGTGCGTGCTTCGTTGGTATAGGTGTAGCCGGTATAGTTCATTAAAAAATCGACCGCAGATTCGGGCACCATGAATTCCGGCGACAGGTTATTCGTGCGTTTGACCTTTATCGTCGGTTCATTCGAATAGCCACTGCTCATCACCCATAGGGTACACGCCATGAGTGCCAAATATGACCATCTGATAATGTGATTCGCAGCCATTCAGAATTCGGTTGATCTGTTCTACGTTATATTCAATGATATACAAATGCAAAATATTCAGCCAGCGAATTCGCGCTTACTGAGCATTAACAGAACAGGTATGATTTGATGGTAGATTTATAATGCGGGTAACATTAATTCATAGGCAGTAACCGGCGTTTTGATTCCCTGCAAATTTAATTCTCGAATTTCAATGAGCCGGTGATTAATACTGGTAAGCAGATTCACGACTTGCTCGGATATCAGGCAACCCATTTTAAAAGTTTTTGCGATTTGCTCCATTCGCGCTGCAAGCCAGGGGGACAGACCACGTTTAATTTCTAAATTTATCGCAATCAAGTCAGGTATACTTAATGAAGAATTAAAGACCGTTAAACAAGGAGGTTTCAGGTGCCAAGAAGGGCGCGGTTAGCATTAGGTGGCATCCCCTGGCACGTCATACAAAGGGGAAACAATCGTTCAATGTGTTTTTTTTGTGCAACCGATTATCGTCGTTACCTCGATACGCTGTTTGAGCAGGCACATGAATTTAACTGTAGCTTGCATGC
>JAHEKD010000410.1 GCA_024638545.1 Gammaproteobacteria bacterium | reverse complement strand
TGCACCTGGCACGCTGCAGGCCTGGTTGGTCAGCTGCGCAGCAAGCGGAACCTGACACGACTGATGCAAAACTCGGTGGCTGTATTTGATCGACTGGAATCAGAGTCGGGATTAAGCATTGACTGGAAAAAAGTAGGTTCACTGCGCCTTGCATCAAGCAAACAAAGATGGCGTGAAATTCAGCGTTCGATGAGCCAGGCAAAAAGTTTTGGCGTCGAGTGCCACGCTTTATCAGCCGGCGAGGCACAACAGCGATTTCCATATATCAACACAGAAGGTGTTGAAGGTGCAGCATTCATTCCTGGCGATGGCTACATTGATCCATATGCGCTGACACAGGCCTACGCCAGTGTTGCAAAATCAAGTGGGGTTCGCATCCAGCAAAATATCCTGGTCACTGATATCATCGTCAGGGACAAAAGGGTAGTTGCAGTTAAAACAGACCAGGGGAAGGTAATCTGCGATATTGTCGTTAACTGTGCCGGGCTTTGGGCCAGGCGCGTAGGCGAAATGGCGGGCGTGCCGCTGGCAAGCGGCATTGTTGAGCATCAATATTTTTTGACCGAAAAAAAGCTTGAGTTTGCATCGGATCTGACCACGTTGCGGGATCCGGATAATAATTTTTACCTAAAACCGGACACAGGTGCATTTGCGATCGGTGGCTGGGAGGATAATAGCAAGGGCTGCTGGCGCGGTAAACCACCGTTCAATTTCGAACGCCAGCTGTTTACTGAAAACATGCAGCGTCTGGAAAGATTTGCACTGCCTGCATCGAACCGGCTACCGGTGCTTAATGACCTGGGTATTCAGTCAGTCATAAATGGACCCATTCCGGTTTCTGCTGATGGTGAACCCATAATGGGCCGGGCGCCACAACTTCATAACTTTTACGTGGCTTGCGGGTTTACGGCGGGAATCGCAGCCTCTGGCGGGGCGGGCCTGGCCATGGCAAACTGGATCATTGAGGGTGATCCAGGGATGGACCTGTGGGCGTTTGACATTCGCCGTTTCGGACCGGCGCAGGCACAGAGTCGATTTCTGGAGGCCCGGGCGATTGAAACCTATGCCGGCTATTACAAGATTCACTGGCCTGGCCATGAAGCCTCGTCCGCCCGTGGTTTAAGGCGTTCACCGCTATACCCGGCACTTTCAAACGCGGGTGGCGTGTTTGGATCCAAGTTTGGCTGGGAACGAGTCAATTATTTCAGGCATGCAGGCATTGAGTCGAGTGACACACCAAGCTTCGAGAATAAGCCGGGCTGGTTTAACCAGTTGGCACACGAATGCAGTGCAATTCAAAATGCCGTGGCATTGATTGATCAAAGTTCTTTTGCAAAATTTGAGTTGAAAGGGCCCGGCGCTCATTCAGCGCTTGACAAAATAATTGCCAATCGATTGCCAGAGAAGGCAGGCAAAGCTGTCTATACGCAAATGTGTAACGCCAAGGGGGGGATTGAAGCAGACCTTACGGTAATCCGTGCCAGTGATGAGAAGTTCATCATTGTAACAGGCTCTGGATTTGCCACGCGTGATTTTCACTGGATTGAGCAGCACCTGTCCGGCAATGGGTCTGCCCAGCTAAATGACATCACCGCCACACTCTCAACCATAAACCTGTGTGGTCCAAATGCCCGGGACGTGCTTTCGGTGCTTACCGATGATGATGTCAGCAATAACAACATGCCATTCCTGTCAGCAGCAGTTATTGAGTTAGCCAATACAACTGTTCTGGCGGTGCGCATAGGCTATGTAGGTGAACTTGGATTTGAACTCTATGTACAACCTGAAAATGCGGCGCATGTATATGAATCGTTGTGTCAGGCAGGTGCTGCATTCAATATTACCAATGCAGGATACTACGCGATCGAAAGTTGTCGTTTGGAAAAAGGCTACGCTTACTGGTCCAGCGACATCGGACCCGATACTGATCCCTATGAAGCGGGCCTTGGATTCTGTGTGGCGCTGGACAAGGGCGATTTTACTGGTCTCCAGGCATTGATGGCAATATCACAACATCGGCGCGAAAAAAAACGGGTCACCCTTTATCATCCGGAATTCATTCCGCTACACGGGGGTGAACCGATATATTCACAAGGCATGTTGCAGGGTTATACAACCAGTGCAGGTTATGGTCATCGTCTTGGCTGCACCATTGCCTATGCCTATCTGCCTGCTGAAAACAACAAACGATCCGCTATGGAAATTGAGGCATTTGGAAAGATACATAAATTTAATTTGGGGCCACGTTGCCTTTATGATCCCGGCAACCAGCGGCTGAAGGCCTGAGTAATGGAGCGAAGATATGAATAATGATCCAGTCGAAAAGGCGCGCCGTGCGCTCAGATCAATTCCCCTGTTTGTCGATATTGATTTGCAGGGTCTTAAGATTGAGCGACTTGGCGGCCTGACGAATCTGGTTTTTCGAGTCAGCGTTGATCAGATGAGTGATGGAAATGTCAGTCATAATAATGAGGCATTTTGCCTGCGCCTGCCCGGGGAGGGGACGGATGAGTACATCAATCGCATTCATGAAGCCCAGGCGGCCAGGGAAGCGGCCAGGGCCGGTGTCAGTCCGGAAGTACTTTATAGCGATGAAAGTGGTGTCATGGTATCCCGGTACATAGAAAACACCTGCACCATGACGCCGGAATTATTTAAGTCAAGGGCCGGTTCACCCGCGCGTGCCGGTAAAGCATTTGCAAAACTTCATCACGCAAATCTTAAATTTGATTTTCGTTTTGAATTATTCGATATGATTGATGAGTACCTGCGTATATTGTCAGCCAGAGAGGTAGAGTTCCCAATAGGTTATCATGACGTGCTTAATGACGCGGAGACAGTCAGGCAGGCACTTAATGCACATACCCTGCCATTGACAGCCTGTCATTGTGATCCGTTGTGTGAAAATTTCCTGGACACGGGTCAGCGAATGTGGATTGTAGACTGGGAATATTCCGGTATGAATGATCCGCTGTGGGATCTGGGTGACCTTTCAGTTGAGGCCGGTTTTGATGAAAGTCAGGATGAAGAAATGATTCAGGCTTATTTTGAGGGTGAACCAAGACCGGATCAACGTGGGCGAATCGTAATTTATAAGGCGATGTGTGATTTATTGTGGACACTCTGGGGACTTATTCAATATGCCAACGACAACCCGGCTGAGGATTTTTGGGCGTACTCATCAACACGTTTTTCCAGATGCAGAACTTTAATGCAGACGCATGCATTCAAGAGTCATGTCAGGGCAGTTGCTGCCGGCGGTAAATAAATAAGGTAGACTCGGAAAATCCCAACTATTACAAACGTTCATGATCAGTAAAATTATCAAATCGGTCGCAACATCAATCGTGCTATTGTGCCTGAGTTCCTGCGCGGCCTTGATTCAGCCGAATCTTGACACCGGGATCGCCAGTTTAAGGTCCGGTGAATATAAAGTTGATCCCAGACACACCACCATACTGTTTAAGGTTAATCATCTAGGGTTTGCAAAGTATGTAGGC
>JAHEKD010000013.1 GCA_024638545.1 Gammaproteobacteria bacterium | reverse complement strand
TTACAAAAACCAAAAGTGAGTATGAACATCTTTTTTCCGAAGCCGGGAGTAAAGTAAAGGGTGAAGCCTCAACAGGGTATTTGTATTTCCCGGAGTCGGCACAGCGCATTCATCAGGCCTTGCCCGGCACCAAGATAATCGCTGTTGTGCGCAATCCGGTTGACCGTGCATTTTCGATGTGGGGACATCAATGTCGCGAGAACCTTGAAACCTTAGATTTTAAACTGGCCATTGAAATGGAAATAAAAAATTCGATACGTGAGGTCAACGGCACAGAATTTGGTTTTAATTACCTGCGCCTCGGATTCATTGCGGCGCAGTTGACAAATTATCAGTATTTATTTGGTCATCAGAATGTCTTTATTGGTGATTATGAGATACTAAAACGCCATCCGCGGAAATTCATGCAATCTGTCTATCAATTCCTGGGGGTTGATCCTGGCTTTAATATCCAGATTACGCGACCCAGGAATGTTTCCGGCCAACCCCTGATGCCGGTATTGCACAGTTTTTTAAATTCCAAAGGTCGTGCTCGAGAACTGCTTTCGCGCCCTGCCAGGTGGCTATTATCTGACGGCCGCCGTCATCTCATCTGGAAATGGCTGCGAGAAGGTAATATCAGGGCGGGTCGCCAACACCAGATGGATATCGAATTAAGAAGTAAATTGCAGATCTACTTCAAGAACGAACAGATTGCGTTAAATCAGCTGATCGCCAAACAAGCGCCTGGCTAATAGCCGGCGATCATGGCTTTCGGTGTTCTGATGTGAGTGGCGACAATACTGATTGAAATCCCGCGCAGGCGCTATTTCTCCGATCTTGGCAGGGTCAGTGTTAACGCATTTACAACTGATCATTAACCCGCATTTCTAACCAGGTTTTGGAATATTGGTTCAATCTATCGATAAAGGCTGGGCGATGGTCCACCAATGCATAGCTGTAGCGATGGTTCACGGGGGATAGCTATCGATGTGCTAGCGTGTGAAGAAGCCGTTTATTTATAAACCCATCAAACGCTTCATTAACGGATTTTTAAATGGGGCAGGAATCAGACAGAAAACCAGCGCAGCCATCGCCGTCTCAAGTGTCTTGCCGGGCTCGCGCCAAATAACTCGATGATCAGTGTGCACCGCTTTTACTATATAACCGGCGGCCTTGAATGAGTGTTGCTGAAAAACAAGCCGCCGGGCAAGATAACGTAATTGAAACGCCTTTGCCAGATTACCATGCGTTTTAGCGAAATCCGGTGCGTAGTCATGCAGTTTGTCCAGCAAACTCAGCCAGGTTCTGTACTGGTCCTGGACATTGGCTGATAGCCCGCCGTTGTTGACGCGATAACAGGTTAACGGTTCATCAATAAACATAAATGTTGTTTTGGTTAACAGTGAGATTCGGGTCCAGCATTCCACGTCCTCAGATTGCCTTAGCGACTCGTCGAAATACTGCCGATGGGCGTGCGAGTGTACGGCAAACTCTATGGCCTTTAATACCTGCCTGCGAATCACGGGGGCTGAACCGTTTCCAATCGGGTTACGAATAAATACGTAGGCCGCATCATAATCTTTCTTGCGTTCAGGCTGCTGTATTCGATTCAGCGACTGCCCGTTTTCATCCACAAACAGCGAACTGCTGAAACTCACTCCGCAATCTGGTTTGCTCTCCATCAGCTTTACGTGTCTTTCAAGTTTTCTCGAATCCCAGAAATCATCCGAATCGAGAAAGGCGATATATTTTCCACGTGCATCACGGATTCCGGTATTGCGGGCACCGGCAAGGCCGCGATTGTTTTGCTGGATGATCCTGATGCGGTCGTCTCTGAATTGTCTGGCCAGGTCAATTGAACGATCCTGACCGTCATCATCGATAATTATTAATTCAAAATCCTGCATGGTCTGGGCGAGAACAGATTCTATGGCCTGCTCAATATAAGCCTCAACGTTATAGACTGGCATAACCACACTGATTGTTACCATGACATTAACTCCTTATTTGTATACTTTATCGGTTTTTGCCTGAACAGTTTGTTCCAGCTGTAATAGACATAGACAGGGTGAGTGATCACGTAAACCAGCAGGATACCGCCGGCAACTGCATAGATATTGAACAGTGACGTAATGCTGACAGTCATCAAAAATATTATTGTAAAAACAAGCTGCCACTTTAAGTCAATCTTTATCAGGTTTTTTGAGATCAACAGTGCCGAGGCACCGTCTGCAAACGGCCTGACCATAGCGGACAGGCACAACATCATCAGCACCGGGATGGCCGAAATCCACTGTTCACCAAAAATTATCGGTACATACCAGGGTGCCAGAAATACCTGTAGCGAGATCAAAGGAATTACGACAACGGCAATGATCAGCAGTCGATTGACAAAACGCTGTTTGAGCCTGTCATTATCGTTGGCAATCTCGCAGAGGTTCGGAAACAGTGCGACGTTAATGGCATTGCAAAGTGATAAACTGAAACCCAGTCCGGCGTTACGGGCAAAATAATAGAGTCCCAGAATTTCCATGCCCAGTAAACGTCCGATTATGAGGTTGTCCAGGTTCATTCTGGCTGCCTTGAGGCACTCAATACTAAGAAAATACCGGCCGAATACAAATATTTCACTAAAATGTTTAAACTCAAAAATTCTCCCACTGTGCCGCCACGGCATTGCTTTGCGATAACCGATCACCCAGATCGGTGCGGTCAAAAATTTTGGCAATACAATCGCCCAGGCACCCAGTCCACACAATGCCAGGGCAGCGGTAATGAGATTGTCTACGGCAACCTGGCCACCATCGATAACGGCGCGGATTTTCATGCGCTGCCGGCGTTTGACCAGTGCAGACTGCACCATACCAAAAGGCATCATAAGATATACCAGCGATAAAACCTGCAGCATTGGAATAATCTGCGGTGCCTGGTAAAAACTGGCCAGGGGATAGGCGATCAGGCACTGTATAGCGCAAAGACCAAGACACAGAATAAAATTAATCCGATAGGCCGTATTGCAAATTTCCTCAAGTTGGGCCTCTTCACATTGAACGATCTTGGCACTGATGCCGTTTTGATTCATGACACGAACAAGCTCATTAACGGTGAGCACAATCGCAGCCAGACCGAAGGTGACTGGATCCAGCATGCGGGCAAGCACAACAGCCGCAACAAGCCGCGTTATCCGGATGATCAATTCACTCAAACCCAGCCAGCCCAGGCTGTTGATGAATTTATTGGCGGTGAGTCGTTTTAACATTTTCACTCACCGTTACTAATCATATGCTGCAGTGCAGATCTGGTTTGACTGAATAGCTTTACAATATCCGCCAGTAAATCCGATTGCTCGGCTGCATCGGAAGACGTCTCAAGCATGGTCAGCGTGTCGCACATGGGCATGGCGCCGACGCTGGCTGCCGCCCCTTTTATCGAATGGCTGGTTATTTTTACCTGCTGACTATTTTGCGTCGTAACTGCCTGCTTTAGTAATCGCAGGTCTTTTTCCGTCTGTTCGATAAATATGGGCACCAGTTGGGCGGTAATTAATTGTGCGTTTTCACCAAACTGCTTTTTAAAATAAGTTTCATCGATAACTTTTTTGGGCACGCATTCTGGGCCTGGCTGAACCAGTTGACCGATTGTAGTGGCCAATTCATCAAGCAGCACCGGTTTACTTAAATAGGCATCAAAGCCAGAAGCCAGGAATCTTTCCTTTTCACCCGCAAATGCATTGGCGGTCAGTGCAATCACGGGAAGATCGGCAATTCCTGAGCCGCTGTTACGTACGGCTTTGAGTGTGTTTATTCCATCTAGCACAGGCATTTGATTGTCCAGGATCAGCAGGTCAAAAGACTGTTTTTGCAGTGTCTGCATGGCCTGTTCGCCATCATCGACCAGCGTAACGGTGTGTCCCAACGCTTCAAGCTGGGATCTGATGACTTTCTGGTTGGTCAAATTATCCTCGGCCACCAGGATTTTTTGCTGGCCGGAGGCCTGATGTCTGTCTTGTTTCATTTGCCGGTTATCAACTGTGTGTTGAGCCTGATTCACCTTGATACTTGCAGTAAATACAGATCCAAAGTTAGCTTTGCTCCAGCAAATGATCTGTCCGCCCATCAGTGAGCACAGTTTATTGGTTATGCTCAGTCCTAGCCCGGTCCCGCCCTCTACCGCCGATACCTGCTCGAATGCCTCAAAAATCTGTTCCAGCTTTTCTTTGTCTATACCACTGCCCGTGTCGGTTACGCGAATACTGAGCAATGGCTCCCGGTATGTTAGGCGAATGCGCACGCCGCCCGTTGGGGTAAATTTAATAGCATTACTGATTAAATTTATCGCAATTTGTTTAAACCGGTTTAAATCGGATTCGATATATGGCGGAACGTTATCATCAATACGGACCTGTAATTTCAGGGATTTATCGTTTGCCTGAAATTCGAACAATCGCGACAGCTGGGTTAATTGCTCGACAGGATTAAATACCTGTTTTGCAATTTCCATCTTGCCAGCTTCAATCTTAGAGAAATCCAAAATATCATTGATCATGTAAAGCAGAGATTGCGTTGCTGTCTGGATGGTTAACAGGTAGTCGGTTTGTCTAACGGATGGCTTTTCTTTTAACAGCAGTTCGCTGAGCCCGATAATGGCATTTAGCGGCGTTCTCAGTTCATGAGAGCAAATGGCCAGAAATTCCGATTTATGCCTGGAGGCAGTTTGTAATTTCCGGTTCGCCTTCCTGAGTTCGGCGGTGCGCTGCTTGACCTGATCAGCCAGGTTGGCCTGTATATCCTTGAGTTCCTCATTAGTCTTGAACAGTTGCCGTGATTTTTCCTCAAGCAGTCTTTCGGACTCGCGTGCTGCTGCTTTATACCGGGCTGAGCGACGTCTGGCCAAATCAAGCTGTTTTTTTAGATCTGAAGACATTGTCTAGTTTTTGGAAATGACGAATCTGGCAGATTTTTGATCCTCGGCGATATCGGATACAATCAGCTTTTCAGTGCTGCCGAAATGCTTCAGACATGCTTTTAATAGTGCCTCAGCTATAGCGGCCAATGGCCTGGGAGAGCGGTAATGCAAAAGCAATTGCTGACTATCTTCCTGGTAGGTGAATTTTGGTAGTTCAGCATCCGGATAGAGTTTTCTGACTTCGACATGAATGTGGTCATCAACGGTTTTCAGCATTTCCACCCCGGAATTGATCTCTTTGAAAAAGTCACTGTAGTCCCGATTAAAGACTCTGAATATGTGTTCAGCGTATTCTTTTAATAACTCATCGGCCTGTTCACCGGATTTTGATGCGGCCATCGTCAGCAGCTGGATCATTTCCTGGTAGTCATACTGCCCGACGCGGCTGTAGGCACCGCCGGAATCCAGATTTGCATCATCGATGAGCTCCTGGGTATGATCCTCGCCAAGCTTGTTCTCGAGAAAATCTACAAATTCAACGAATAATATTCCTTTCATAGCTTACTGATCCTGTTTTTGATTTGCGATCGTCTGTTGCACAATCTCTTTCAGCTTGTTCAAGTCGACGGGTTTTTTGTAAAATGGTATGCCCTGCGGGATACCACCGCGATACTGGATTTCCTCCTGTGACAACCCACTGATTACCACAATCTTGACTTTGTCCAGATTGACCTCCTTGTACAGGGCATGGATCATTTGCAGCCCATCCATCCCGGGCATGAAGATATCGGTAATGATCAGATTGGGGCGCGATCGGCCGACTTCCATCAAGCCAAGGAATCCGTTCTCGACACTGATGACCTGGACCGGTAAGTCCCACGATTCAATAGCCGCCTGATATAACTTCATCACTGTCGGATTATCTTCAACAATGAGGATTAGCGGCTTTTTACTGGATTTTTTCAGCGGCGCTGCTTGTTGCCCTTCCAGCATGTTTTCAACACTGTGCACGGCAATACGGCGGTGCCCGCCTGCAGTTTTCCAACCCTGCAGCTTGCCGTCTTCTACCCATAATTGAACGGTACGCACGGAAACGTCCAGCATTTTTGCAGCTTCCAGGGTAGTGTAGTAGCCTTTTTTATCAGTCACGATGAGTATTAACTTTAAATTTGATTTCAGTATTACTAATATTATCATTATTATCATATTATTCAATTAATAATGAAAAATTTATAACAATTTAACAATTGAGGTCAATGCAACAGAGACCAGGGTAATAAATATCCGACATTTGATTTTAATTTGGTGCCAATGTTTCAGCCAATTGATGCAAATTAGCCCGCATTTCTCACCGGACTTCGTAGCGAGACGGTTAAAGGATGCGGCCTGTATGGGTTTTACGACCAAAGGCCGGCATTATGTTATTAGCATATGTGCCGGCACAAGGGCCCACAGGCATCCGTTGACACGATGTCGAGGACCCT
The DNA here is from genome assembly GCA_024638545.1 of Gammaproteobacteria bacterium. GTDB lineage: Bacteria > Pseudomonadota > Gammaproteobacteria > Arenicellales > JAHEKD01 > JAHEKD01. The sequence goes on along the minus strand of JAHEKD010000013.1, from coordinate 7,762 downwards.
GACCGAGTAAAATGCCCACAGGGCGTGGCAAGGGACCGTCGCAGTAGTAGGGTGGTGAGAAATGCGGGTTAAACCGGGTTAAGGTCGTCCGTGCATCGGACGATAAGGACGACGGACGCTGCAAGGTCGATGGAACCAGCATCAAGGACGGTCAGAAACTGGTATTACCATGGCTGATTAAACAATACGAAGATGCGTCCATCCCAAATGAAATCAGATATGCGTGCAGGGAGCATGACCGTAACGGTGGCGACTGCCACGTCAATATTCGTCACTATTGTGAAGCAGCAGATTCTGGCCCAATAGAATAAAGAACTTAAAAATAGAGTTGAAGCTCTTGCGTCATGAGCGGCTTCACAATGAGCCGCCGATCTTTACAACAATTATTGAAGGCAGCAACTGTCTGGGCTATCTCAAGTATGTTTGGTATTTATTGTTCTATATTTTGCACCTCCAAAGCTCAGGGAAGAAGCGCATTTCTCTATTGGGATAAACGGGTTTGAATACAGGGCGTAAAATTTCAATGCCTAAAATAATAATTGCACGTTCTGCCTCACCAGGCTTGAAAATAGTACGCACGGAAACCGAACCGCTCAGGCGAATAAAATCACACTAGCCAAACTGAGCAAATTTCGCGTTGCAATAAGTAAAGCAATAATATAACCGATAGGAAAATTTGATGCGCACTGAAAATATTCAATATCCGGACGAATTTATCAATCGACTTGAAATTTTATGGCGCGAGGGATTTTAATCTCCGGGAGGTGCAGATGTGATAATAATGATATTGGAAGGCATCTAATAGAGAAAAGCTTGAATTTTCTAAGCGTGCATTGAAACAACAAAACTTCGTGATACCCTTCATAGAGTCGCTATGAAGGTTCGTGTACCTTTCAAGTTGATAACAATTTAATATGACAGCCCGCTCTGGAGGGTAAATATAATGAATGACAATCAGATCGAGGATGGTGAAATAATTACGCAAAATATTAAAATTGGCGAAACCACTATCCCAGCGGAATATCAAGTCTACTCAATCCTGGTTGAAAATCGGTTAAACAGTGTTAATTCGGCAAAAATAGTACTGCTGGACGGTGATGCTGCGACCGAAACATTTCCGATTAGTGAATCTAACGCTTTCATCCCGGGTAATAAACTATCTATTGAGGCCGGGTACGATGGAAAAAACCGCGCTATTTTCTCGGGCATCATCACCAGGCAATCCCTGCGGGTCGACAAAGAAATTGGGACAACGGTTGAAGTGGAATGTAAAGACGAAGCTGTAAAAATGACCATTGGCCGAAAAAACGCGAGCTTCACAGATAAAACTGATAGTGATGTAATCAAAAGTCTTATTGACAATTATGGCCTTCAGACGGACGTAGTGGATACTAAAAATACCTCAGCACTGTTGCAACAGAATTACACCACTGACTGGGACTTTATGCTGTCACGCGCCAAAGTCAACGGCTTGGTTGTTAAGACGATGAATGGCAAAGTCGCTGTTTTTTCACCAACAAAAACTTCTGAACCGGCTCTTACGATTACATATGGAGATAATCTGTATGAATTTAATGTTGAGTTAAATTCCCTAAGCCAATTTAAAGAAGTGAAAGCCAGTGCCTGGGACTATAAAACTCAATCAGTCATATCGGAACGAGCATCTGTGTCTATTCCTGGTGCGGGAAATTTGAGCAGCAAAAAACTATCAGGTGTGGCCGGGCTTTCAGAATTTCAGTTGCAAACATCCGCTGCGCTGGACAGCGACAATCTGACTAACTGGGCAAAAGCACAAATTTTGCAAAGCGGGTTGTCAAAAATAATCGGGGACATCAAATTCCAGGGTAGTTCAAAAGTCGAGCCTGGTAATTATATTAAGCTTAAGGGTTTGGGTGATCGATTCATTGGTGATCACCTGGTTTCTAATGTTGTTCATGCTATTAAAGACGGCAACTGGTTCACCACTTCGCAGATAGGTCTGCCGCCGGATTGGTTTATTCACGAAAGGGATGCCATGGCGCCACCGGCATCAGGATTATTACCAGGTATTGATGGTTTGCACAATGCAACTGTTAGGAAAATTCATGACGACCCCGATGACGAGTTTCGGATACTCATAGATCTACCGCTATTCGATCCGGCGGGAAAGGGGTTGTGGGCACGTTTAAGTAATTTTTATTCAACTGATGGTGCGGGTACGTTTTTTCTACCGGAAACTGGTGATGAAGTCATCGTGGGATTTGTAAACAATGATCCTCGCTCACCTGTGATTCTTGGTAGTCTTTATAGCGGCACCATCAAACCATATTCTGAGCTCAGCGCCAACGAGAAAAATACTCATAAAGCGATTGTCAGCAAGAGTAGTCTGCGAGTGATCTTTGACGATGAAAATAAGATCATGACGATCACAACGCCCGGTAACAACCAGATTGTCCTGGATGATCAAAATAAACGCGTCACGTTGGAGGATGTAAATAAAAACGCCATCGTCATGTCAAAAGACGGTATTGCAATTAAAAGCCCTAAAGATATAAATATTCAGGCAGACAAGGACATCAACATTGGAGGAAGAACGGGAGTTAAAATAACGGCCTCCAGTGGAGACGTTGAGACGTCTGCAATTAATATAAAAGAATCTGCCAATGCTGAATACTCTGCAGATGCCAGTGGCGACGCATCAATTCAGGCCGGTGCAGAACTAAGTCTTAAAGGTTCTCTGGTAAATATTAATTAAGGATTGGAATCAGAAATATGCCTGCCGCTGCAAGATTGACGGATTATCACACCTGCCCAATGTCGACACCGGGCCTGCCGCCCGTTCCTCACGTTGGCGGACCCGTCACGGGACCCGGGGAGCCAACTGTTTTAATAGAGACGTTGCCTGCCGCAAAACTCGGCGATCATCTTAGATGTGAAGGACCCTTAGACACCATTATTAATGGGTCTTCGTCAGTCATGATTGGTGGGTTGCCTGCGGCCAGAACGGGTGACCAGACAGAACATGGTGGAGTGATCATTACCGGTGCCTCTAGTGTGCGCATTGGTGGGTGAACGAGATTGTGATGTCGATATCTGCGCATTCATAAACAGGGCAACTTTATCCTAACCTGATCACTATAAAATGAACGATCCAGACAGTGTATGCTCAAATTTCAATCCCAAACGTTGTTTTTAGGTAGTCATTATGGGTGAATTACAAAAACAGTTAATGACGATATCTGAACGGTCCGGCAGGCTGTTTGGACCTCTTGGCATGGCGTTACACGCTAGCCCGGATTCGAACTGTTGATTGATGAGATCAGGGCGATCTCTGTAACCGCCCTGATTGTTGCATTGTATAGTATCTACATGGCATCTATCGATGCTTTCATGGCTGCCAGCATAGCCTTGCCTTCATCGCCAAATTTCTCTGCGATTAAGGTCTCTACAGCCGGTTGGGAAGCCGCTGCAAATTTATCAAGCTGCTCCGTACTGAGTGCATTGATTTCCATTTTGTCTGCCAGTTTGGGCAGGGCCGTAGATTCGATAATTCGCGAAATGCCCCGGCCGGCCTCGACCGCGACCGCACTTGCCCAGTCAACGATACCCTTTTCCTCCTCGCTTAAGCTATTGTAGAAATCATTATTGATAAACCACACGTAAGGCGTAATCAGATGATTGGTTATTGTTAAATATTTTTGAACTTCCTCAAATTTGGCAAAAGCGATAATCGGCACAGGATTCATCTGTCCGTCTGCAACGCTTGTTTGCAGTGCCGTATAAACTTCAGCCCATGGCAGTGCCGTGGGCTGGCCACCGAGTGACGAGATAATGGTTTCATGTGTGGGCAGCGTCATGGTGCGTATTCGAAGACCGTCCAGATCTTCAATTGTGGTGATTGGCTTTTTAGAATTGGTAATTTCAAAGAACCCGCCACTGTCCAGCAGTCCCAATACTTTAAGCCCGGTTTTCTCATTAATATCGGCAGCCAGTTTCTGCCCGAAATCGCTATTCAAATCAATGACTTCTTCAGCCACATGAATATTGGGAAATACAAATGGCAGATCAAATATACCAATCATCGGATAATGCTGGGCCACCCCGCCCGATGACGAAATACAGGATTCAACCAGGCCGTCCTTGACCTGCTGGATCACTTCATTATCTTTACCCAGCTGGCCGTTAGCATACGCTTCAACCTTGATTTCTCCATTGGTTGCAGTTTCCACTAACGATTTAAACACAGACACCATGGCCCCTGAATGGCTTTCGTAGGGGCTGTCCGGATTGAGATGACCAATTCTCATGGTTTTCTCGGCCTGAGCGCCAGATGTCATTACCAGTGCAGCAGCCAATGCTACTGTCAATATTTTCAATTTGTTAAACATATAACTTACCTCATAATGTGTTAATAGATATTCAGCTGCCTGCAAATCCAAGCAACCGCGGAATTAAAAGTGTCAAATCAGACCAGTAGGCAATTAAAAACAGAATGCCAATTTCTGCCAGCAAAAATGGCCACAATGACCTTGCAATATTTTCAACCTTCTCGCCCGTCACTGACGCCAGCACAAACAAACAGGCGCCAACCGGTGGTGTCATCAGAGAAATGTTTAGTGCCAGGATTATCATGATCCCGGCGTGTACCGGGTCCATCCCGATCTGGAGGGTCAGCGGTGCCAGCACCGGCGCCAGAATAATCAGCGTGGCATTGATATCCATGAACATGCCGATTAGCAGCAACAGCAGAAGTATCAAAGCGATGATGACTTTGGGATTGCTGGACACAGCCAGGAATCCTGCGGCAATCGCCTGTGGAATTTTATTAAACGTCATCCACCAGCCCAAAATTGAGGCCGATGCAATAATCAGGAAGATAATGCCTGTAATTCGCGTGGTGCGAATTAACATCTCGGTGAGATCATTCCAGCTAATCCTTCGATAAATTAATCCACCGACAACCAGGGCATAAAATACCGCAATGGATGCAGCCTCTGTCGGCGTCGCAAATCCGCCTAGAATACTGCCAAGAATGAAAACCGGCAACACAATCGCCACGAGTGCATCTTTAAATGCAACAACAATGGATTTCAGGCTGGGACCCTGCTCAGATTTCGGCAAGTTAAGCCTGCGTCCCAGCGCCGCAATCACGGCCATGCATAACAGGCAGATCAACAGGCCGGGAATTATACCGGCTGCAAACAGGCCCGCAATTGAAACCCCCATGATGGAGCCATAAATAATCATCAACGTTGAAGGCGGAATTGTCGGGCCTATGATGGAACCCGCTGCTGTAACGGCGCATGCAAATGGACGTGTATAGCCTTTTTTTACCATCGCCGGAACAAGTGTATTACCAAATGCTGCTGCATCTGCCGTTGCCGCACCGGTAATGCCGGCGAATAAAACAGATGCAAGCATATTGGAGTGTGCCATACCGCCTCGCAGGTAACCGACAAGGGCATCTGCAAAATTAACCAGGCGATCTGTGATCCCTGATTTATTCATGATTTCACCGGCAAAAATAAAAAATGGCATGGCCAAAAACGGAAACAAATCCAGGCCCGCAAAAAAACGTTCGGGCGCCATCGCCAGAAAACGACCGTCAGGACTGATTGTCAGCAAACCAATTAATCCACTGATACCCAGCACATACCCTACCGGCATGCCGATTAACATTAATGCAAAAAAACAAACCAAAACCAGCATCATTTTACAACCCCGGTTTGCTATGGGTATTTTTATCAAAATACAGTTGATCACGAACAGCTACCAGCACAAGCTGAATACAGCAGATTAGCGCTGCAGTCGGAACCGCAGCAAATGGCAGGGCCTTGTTGATGCCAAAAATCATGGTATAGCTTGTCGTGCCTCTGGCAACCATGTCTAACCCGTAAATGAACAAAACCAGGAAAAATACAAATGCGATGACATCGAGAATCAGCAGCACCCAGCGCCGCATGTTTTTTGGCAGCATATCGAAAATAAATTCAACACCGATATGTTCACGTTTAGAAATGCCGACTGATACTGCAAGCAGGGCCATCCAGATCATCAGGTAGCGGGCAGTCTCCTCCGTAAAGGTTATCGGCAGTGGAATCAAATATCGGGCCACCACTCCAAGCCAGACATCCAGAATCAGCAGTATCATCAGCGCAACACATATTCGTTCAACTATCCAGCTGAGCTGTTCGCTAGCCTGTGCACTTAACTGCGCAATTCCACGATTTCCGGCATTCATAATTACTTCCTTAAATTATATTACACACCTTCAACTCTATTTAGTATCCAGTAAATCCAGCAGCACGCCAAGCAACACATTGGCGCCTGCTTCAATATCTTTACTGTCAGTGTGTTCATTAATGTTATGGCTGATTCCGCCTGCACTGGGAACAAAAATCATACCTGTCGGGCAAATCCGCGCCAGCATCTGGGCATCATGACCCGCACCACTGGGCATTCGCTTAACAGACAGATTTAATTCTTGAGCGGCCTGCTTAACCTTTGCCACGACCTTTTGTGAAAAATTGACTGGTTCAAATCTGGCCAGGCGGCGAGATTTCACGTCTACACGCTGCTGGCGGCTGACCATTTCAATAAAGTCGGCTAGTTCCTGTTCCGCTTCTTGTAGTACCTGCTCGTCCGTATTTCGCAAATCGACTGTAAAGCTTACCTTGTTGGGTATCACGTTGACTAAATTTGGTTCGAAATTCATGACACCCACCGTGGCAACCTGATAGCCACCGTACTGTTCAGCAATCTGCCTGGCTTTGCAGGCAACCTGGCAGGCAGCATAACCGGCATCCTGACGCAAATTTGTCGGTGTCGTGCCGGCATGGTTGGAGACTCCGGTGACTGTAAATTCCTGCCAGGATATACCCTGCACCTGTTCAACCGCGCCAATGGTTATCCCTTGCGCTTCCAGTACCGGTCCTTGTTCAACATGTATTTCAACAAAGGCCTTAACAGCTGTTTGACCACATTCCTGCTTTCCGTCATAACCGATCGACTCGATGCACTCTCTTACTGATTTATTATCAATGCCCACCACCTCGTAGGCTTCCTCGACAGACATACCGCCTACGAACACCAGACTGCCCATCATGTCTGGCGCAAAGCGTGCGCCCTCTTCATTGGTAAATGCGGCTACGGTTAAGGGATGATGCGTTTGTATACCCTGTTCATTTAGGGTTTCAACGACTTCCAGTCCTGCCAGGACGCCTAACGCCCCGTCATACACGCCACCGGTTTTAACCGAATCAATGTGTGAACCGGTCATCACCGCTGGGCCATCAAACGTGCCGGGACGGGTTGCAAAAATATTGCCTATTTTATCAATCCTGATATCAAGACCTAATTCCCGCATCCAGGAAACCACCAGATCTCTGCCGGCTTTATCTTCTTCTGAAAGCGCCAGTCGACAAACGCCACCGCCTGCAAGCGCACCAATTTCACCCAGCGCCTGTAAACGGCCCAATAATCTTTGCGGATTAATTTTGATTATTCACCTACCTCATCAGAGCTGTGTCCAACGATTTCCTGATAAACATGCTCATCGGTGGCGCCTTCAGTACCGATAATCAGTACGCGGCTGTTTTCATCAAGCGCCAGCTTTTTCGCAATATCGCCATCTTCTATCGCACTCAGCATACCGGCAAGTCCTGCAACCGCAGACTCACCGGCAACAATTGCCGGATCTGAATCTGCCCCCGCAGCCAGCAATCGCATGCACTTTTTAGCCGACGCATCCGAAACCACCAATACATCATCAATACACGTCCTG
>JAHEKD010000409.1 GCA_024638545.1 Gammaproteobacteria bacterium | reverse complement strand
GATTGCCGCCAATTAGTATTTTTGGACTTTCACTCATCTGATTTTCTGCTTTGTTCGGGTTTAACGTGTAAGCATAGGATTATAGCGATTCTGTATCAGGCTGCAGTGTATTAGAAAGATAAATTTTGTGTCGAAACAAGAACAGCGATTGCTATTTTGACTCCATGCAGGTAGAAAGACACCCGTATTTTTAACAATCGCTAAGGAGTAATTTATGTTTAAAGAGTTTAAAGAATTTGCAATGAAGGGCAGCCTGGTTGATATGGCCACCGGTATTATCATCGGTGCTGCTTTTGGAACGGTCGTCACCAGCCTGGTTGATGATATTTTAATGCCGCCAATAGGGATGATGATGGGCGGCGTGGATTTTTCAAATTTGTTTGTTGTGATCAAGGAGGGTGCGACATCTGCACCTTATGCTACCGTAGAGGCGGCTGCCAACGCAGGCGCGGTGACCGTAAACTACGGTATGTTTATCAACAATATCATCAGCTTCATTGTGGTGGCCCTGGCAATCTTCTTTGTAATCAAGGCGGTCAATAAAGCAAAACGTGCCGAAGAGGAAGCCCCGGCCGAGCCCCCTGCCAATGAAGTGTTGTTGGCTGAGATTCGGGATCTGCTTAAAAAATAACGCTGACTTTTATACTTGTAGAAAATCATTAATTTTTTGCAGTTGTGTAGAGCAGTCAATTCAAATTCGCAAAAAAAGCCGTCCCGCGTAATTCGGGTCGGCCTTCTATCTTTCCCGCCGGTTTTTCTGATCAGAAAATCACAAGCTAAGACTCGGCTTTTGCTTTATTGATTAAAAATTCAATTACCCTGAACATGGCCTGTTCACCGCCGGCTGAACTGATATCAGTCAGGTACTTTCCGGCAACAACAATTGCCGGCACGCCTGTCGCTTCATAATTGACGATGTTTACCTTTGCGGCATTCACTTTCGATGTGACTGTAAACGATGATAGCGTCTCTTCAAAATCTTTTTCGTCGAGACCTTCGGCAGCGGCAAATTCAATCATTTCACCGTCTCTCACCAGTTTTTGTTCATGAACATGAATGGCATCAAACACCCTGCGATGTAGCGTGTCAAGTTTGCCCATGGCTTCAAGTGTGTAGTAGAGTTTGGCGTGCTGTTCCCAGACTTCGCTGAATATGGCGGGCATGCGCACAAATTGCGCATCGTCAGGCATGGTGGTGGCGACCCAGGCATTAAGGCCGTCTTCAAGCTTGAAACAGTGCGTGCAGCCATACCAGAACAATTCACGAACTTCAATTTTATCGCCGGTGTCAACCGGCTGAGCCGCACCAATTTCCCGGTAGTGCTTGCCTTCGCTGAACATTTCCTGCGCTTGCGACAGCATTGAGAGGTTAAAAATGAAAAAGGCAAAGTAGAGAATTTTACGCATTGTTTTTTGCTCCGGTACGGTTATGCCAACTATAAGATGAGTTAGCTGAATTTCAGATTAATTAATTTAACGTATTTATATACTCATTGACGATATTCTCAAAACCGCCGTTACTCATAAATACAACGTCAGATTGTTCGACCAGGTTTTGCTTTAAATATTCGATGATCTTGTTAATACTTGTAAATATCAAGAGTTTTCCTTGATAATATGAAGCCAGGAAGGAAAAATCGGTTTTGATGCCCGGATTTGAGTAAATAACAATCTTGTCAGCATCATCAAACGCAGCCGTCAGTCCCTCAGAATGGGCACCTGTTCGCATACTGTTTGAGCGTGGTTCAAATACGACTACGAGGTCTCGATGCTGCTTTTTGAGTGCCTCGATAGTCATCCTGATTGCGGTTGGATGGTGTGCAAAATCGTCATAGACATTAATCAAACGACTGTGAAATTTTAATTCCGCTCGCCGTTTGGGAGGCCTGTATGTCGCTGCGGAGCTGACTGCTTTTTCAGGGCATACGCCTGCATTCCGGCAGGCGGCAATTGCTGCGGTAAGGTTAAGCTGATTATGTTCGCCAGGCAGCACGCAGGGAACACTGTAGATGCTGTTCTGATGCTTTAAATTAAACGCTTGATAATCCTTGGCCGGTTCAAGCTGCCAGCTGCATTTGCCGGTCCCGAAATATTCGAGTTCAGACCAGTATCCCTTTTTGAGTAATTTCCGAATATTCTGGTCATCAATATTTGCGATCAGTCGTCCATTTTCCGGAATGAGCTTTAGTAAATGGTGAAACTGGCGCTCAATATCTTCCAGTGAAAAAAATATATCCGCATGGTCAAACTCCAGGTTGTTCAGAATCAGCGTGTCCGGATGGTAATGAACGAATTTCGAGCGTTTGTCGAAAAAAGCGGTGTCATATTCATCGGCCTCAATAACAAACAGCTCGCTGTCACCCACCCTGGCAGATGCATCAAAATTTCCAGGCACACCGCCAATTAAAAAACCGGGCGAACAGTCGTTGTCCTCTAAAATCCAGGCTACCATACTGCTGGTCGTCGTTTTCCCGTGAGTTCCTGAAACGGCGATGACAGTACGATCTATGAGGACGTTTTGATAGAGCCAGTCGGGGCCGGATATCATCGGAATCTTAGCGCTTAGCATTCTCTCAATAACCGGCATGCCACGGGTCATGATATTGCCTACAATGTATGCATCCGCCTTAAATTGATCAAGCTGGCCTTCGTCAAAACCCTGATGCAAATCGATTCCAAGCGCTTCAAGTTGCGTGCTCATGGGTGGATATATATTTTCATCACTGCCGGTAACCGTGTAGCCGCATTGCTTTGCAATCGCGGCAATTCCGCCCATAAACGTGCCACAAATTCCAAGAATATGTATGTGCATCAAGTTTTTACCATCGTCGAAACTGCGTATTTTGCATAATAGTTGTTAAAAATAAAAGTGATCGTTATTACAATACCTTGTTTGCTAAACTGAAACTAATGGTTAAAATATGTCTTCTATGACGACTATAAACATTATCGAACCGAAAACATTATCATGTATCAAACAGAAAATACTCGAATTACAGAGATCAGGGCAGTAGCAACGCCTACCCTGGTTGCCGATGAGAATCCCATTACTGAAAAGATTGCGACCATGGTGTATGAAACGCGCCAGGAAATTCACCGGATATTAAATGGTGAAGACGACCGTCTGCTGGTTGTGACGGGGCCGTGTTCAATTCATGATGTTGATGCCGCCAAGGAATATGCCGGTCATGTTGCGCAAATGCGCGAAAAATTCGGTAATAATCTATGCATCATTATGCGCGTTTATTTTGAAAAACCCCGAACAACAGTAGGCTGGAAAGGGCTGATCAATGATCCGGATTTGAATGAGACCTTTAATATCAACAAGGGTATTAAAATGGCCCGCAGACTGCTTCTTGACCTTAATGACATGGGTGTACCTGCCGGCACTGAGTTTTTGGACGTGGTAACGCCGCAGTACGTTGCTGACCTGGTTAGCTGGGGCGCAATTGGCGCACGGACTACTGAAAGCCAGGTCCATCGTGAAATGACTTCAGGACTG
>JAHEKD010000408.1:2929-3510 GCA_024638545.1 Gammaproteobacteria bacterium | reverse complement strand
ACACTCGTTCAACGATCGATGGCTACACCGAAGAGGACCTGTCCGGATCCGGGCTGAACATGCGCTTCGGTGATAATACGGGCAAATCGCTGACTTCGGTCCTGGGAATTAGCGCGGGCTATGCGATCAGCAAGAACTGGGGTGGTCTTGTTCCCCAGGGCAGGCTGGAATGGGTACACGAGTTTGAGGACGACCCGCAAGACCTGGATGCCGCATTCGTGCTCGACTCTGCCGCGAATTCCCTCAATCTGACTGGAGATTCGCCCGATGAGAATTACTTCAATTTAGGTCTGAGCGTGTTGCTGGTACTGCAAAATGGATGGATGACCTTCTTCGACTACCAGGCACTTCTGGGCTATGACGATCTCGATCGCAACCGTTTTACGCTGGGCCTGCGTAAGGAACTCTAGCCCGCACTTGTTTTTTAACCGGCGTGGCTAGTGCAATTTGAGCACTCGGCTCGTCCGCTCGAGGGGCTGGCGAGTCGATCCTGCCTGAGCTTATTTCAAATGGACCTGACCTTTCATTATCAAATTTTCGGGATCATATGGTGCCTTTTTGAGAATTCGGGCATTTACGAG
>JAHEKD010000408.1:0-2919 GCA_024638545.1 Gammaproteobacteria bacterium | reverse complement strand
TATTGACGCGATGCCCATAGGCACCCGATGTCACCATACCGACAGCCTTATCACCGGAAAATATTGTGTGCATGTAAAAAGGATCTGCAGGCGACTGATCAAGCTCGATCAAATGCATTTGCCAGGCATCTGCTGATCGATGGCGGGTCAACATTGCGTTTCTTCCGGTAAATTGCCTGCCCTCGTGCTTTACAAGACCCTTCAGTCCGGCCTCAATCGGTGTTCTTTCTGTGGTTAAATCAGCGCCCCAGGCCCGATAACCTTTTTCCAGTCGCATCGCATTTATAGCAAAGGCACCAAACAAATTTATGCCATACTCCTGACCGGCCTGAAAGATTGCGTCAAACAGTCGCTGCTGATCTTCAATTCGATGATGTAATTCGTATCCCAGTTCACCGACATAAGACACTCTCAGTGCCGTTATCCAAACGCCGCAAACCTCGATCTGCCTTGCACTCAACCACGGGAATTGGGCATTGTTCAAATCTGCATCAGTCAGTGTTGACAAGACATTACGTGATTTGGGTCCCATCAGTGCAAGCACACCATAATCATTAGTCAGGTTGTTCACGCTGAGCGTGAAATTTCGACTGTGATTGATTAGCAGTTCCTCATCCATTCGGTTCGCCGATGCGGCACTAACCAAATAATAATGTTCTGCTGAAAGCCGGGTTACGCTGAATTCAGCGCTGACACCGCCCGCAGGTGTAAGCACATGCGTTAAAATTATCGAGCCATCCTGTTTTGGCACGCTATTCGCACCCAGGGTATCGACAAAGCCGGTTGCATCCACGCCTTTAACTTCGAACTTGGAAAAAGCGCTTAGATCAGCCAATCCGACATTTTCCTGAACGTTACGGCACTCTTCAGCAACCGGCTCAAACCAGTTAGAGCGCTGAAAACTTAGTATTGATTCAGTCTGTTGCCCTGCCCGGGCAAACCAGTTTGGACGTTCCCAACCATAGACACTCCCAAATACCGCACCTTTTTGTTTTAATGTTTCATAGATAGGACTGGTTAGTTTTGGCCTGCCTGCGGGTCTTTCTTCATACGGATAGTGAATGCCAAACTGCGCTGCAAAACACTCTACCGCCTTGCCGACTCGAAATTCCCGATCTGCATAACTGCCAAATCGCCGCGGATCAACTGCCAGGGCATCCATAGGTGGTAATCCATCGACGATCCATTGCGCCAGAAACCAGCCGGCACCACCGCCCTCCATCACGCCCATGCTTGAGCCTGTTAGAAGCCAGGCATTGGTTTTATTATATACCGGTCCGATCAGTGGATTGGCATCCGGTGTAAACGTAATCGGCCCATTAATAATATCTTTAATTCCTGCTGTCGATGCGGCAGGCACTCGCTCCATAGCCTTTACGACTATGTCTTCAATACCCTGCAAATCGGGCGGCAATAACTCCATGCCAAAGTCTTTCGGCACGCCGTCTACCGCCCAGGGTTTTCCGTTTGCTTCATACGGCCCTATAATCAGCCCGTCCCGTTCCTGGCGTAAGTACCAGCTTTCGTCCGGGTCTCTTATCATGGGCAATTCATAGTCAAGCTCGGTAAATTCTTCAACCCTGTCTGTTACCAGGTATTGATGAAGCATTGGCACTACCGGCAAGTCCACATCTGTCATTCCGCCTATTTCGCGGCACCAGGTTCCCGCTGCGTTTACGACATGCTCGCAGCATATAGCTCCTTTTTGAGTATTTACCCGCCACTCGTTTGCTTGCGTTCGTTCAATCGAAATCACACAATTATGACGATAAATTATAGCACCACCATTACGTGCACCCTGAGCCATCGCATGTGTGGCCTGTGATGGATCAACATAACCATCAAGGGGTTCATAAATCGCGCCAATAAGCGCCTCAGAATTCACCAGCGGGTAAATCTCTTTTAATTCGGACGGGCTTAGAATATGGAATTCCTGACCGGCAAATTTTCCGATACCCTGCACGTGCTTAAACTCATCCAGCCGGTCTTTATAGCGTGTAATCCGTAAAGCGCCGCACTGATGAAAACTCACTGGCTGACCCGTTTCACGCTCAAGAATACCGCTGTAAAGCCTGACGCTGCGGGCACGTAAGCTCATTATGGTAGTGTTGTGTGCATAGTGTGTACATAAGCCAGCCGCATGCCAGGTAGACCCTGCAGTGAGTTCTTTTTTTTCAACTAAAGCCACATCATTCCAGCCAAGTTTTGTCAGGTGATAGAGCAGAGAAACGCCCATTACGCCGCCGCCAATAACCACTACACGGGCATATTCAGACATGGCACGACCTGCATGATGCAGCTGTATTTGATATTTTCGAGAATATATTCAATTTACTTTACTCGCATTATTATGAATAGTCTTTCATTGCCTTTACCTGTCCGCTGGTTGCAGACTATCCCCTCATTCTGCGATTTTCTGGATCATAGACTGGTGACTTTAAGACCTGCAAGTCAAAATGCTCGCCTGCCACATTGATGCTGTATTGCCTATTTTGTAGTTCATCTCGAGCACATATATGGCCAATATCAACAACGCCATTACACAAGGACAGGCCGGTTCTGAAGCCAAGCCCGCCCGATGTTGTCCTGCCAACGATGACACCACCCGAATAGACAGGCTCATCATGCAACAGCAGGGGCTGCGAATCCGACTCAACCACGAACTGTAATAAATGCCTTTGGATGCCCTTTTCTTTTTGTTCAATTAATGCCTGCTTACCAATATAGTCCTTATTAAAACGCACGCTAAAATCCAGCCCTGCCTGCAGGGGTGAATCATCAGGACCGATGTCATGACCCCAATGCAAATAGCCTTTTTCCAATCGACATCCATCCACACAAAGATGACCCACGAAACCCAGGTTATAATCAGCACCCTTGTTTACCAGCATTCGAAAAATATCTGCCGCATTCTCGTTG
>JAHEKD010000407.1 GCA_024638545.1 Gammaproteobacteria bacterium | reverse complement strand
CCATTTGCAACACTGTACGGTTCGTCTGCCAAAAACCATCGGCTTATGCGCGCATAATCAGGTAATTGCCTGTTGACGCTTGCAACTGCCGGCTTCAGTTCATCTTCACTTATTGGTCCTCGGGGAACAATAATTGCAATGTTGAAGGTTTTCCCCTGGCCATAGATAATGGCCTGACTGATTTTTGGATGTGCGCTCAGTTCGCTCTCCACCCATTCCGGTGAAATATTGCGACCATAGGCTGTGCAATAGCATGTGCGTTTGCGCCCGGTGATATATAAAAATCCATCTCCATCCAGATGGCCTAAATCTCCAGTTGCACACGTATGGTGATCCTGGGCCAGGTTGCCGTCGATATATCCTGCGCATAACGTGCCGGATACTAAAATCTCGCCATCATCGGAAATGCTTACGCCAGCATGATCCAGCGGTTTGCCAACACTGCCAATCTTGTTCCGGCTGACAGTATTGAGTGAAACCACAGAGCAAGCTTCAGTCAGGCCGTAACCTTCATACAGTGGCAGCCCCAGCTTTTGCGCCTTTTGGATAATTGCGCGCGAGAGCGGGGCGCCGCCTGCGGCAATAAATCGAAGTGATTCAAGTTTGTGGCCTGATTGTTCAATGCCGATCACGATTGCCTGTGACAGCGCCGGTACTGTTATCATTGTCGTAGGTTGATAACCGGATACAGATTCAATAAATTGATTGATATCCACTGATGATGAGCCACTGAACCCCAGTTCGGATAGTTTCGGTACGATGCACTGTCCACCGGCGGCGAGAACGGTATAAATGCCCGCAATGTTTTCGAGTAACAATGAATATGGCAGTACGCTGATGTGGCGATCACTATCCGAGGCATTTAGACTGGCCGCCAGGGAAGTGATCACTTTATCCACTTGCGAGCCACAAATAACAACACCCTTGGGTTGTCCTGTCGAACCAGAGGTATAGCTGATTTTTAGCGCATCTGCAGGCAATATCTTAGTTGGTTTTATCGGCACAAACCGTATCAGCCAATGGAGTTTTCCAAAGAGAATTAGCCGCCGGGCAGAGACCACCTTTCTGTTGTGAAATTTAGCGCCGGTGCTGTGTTCAGTAGCGACAACGGCAGCATCTGCACCGGCATTGTCAAGCAAATGTTCAATTTGAAACGCAGTAAAGAAGTGGGGAATTGTGATGCTGGTTATTTTCGACGAAACAGCAGCAAGGTCCAGGCAAATAAAGGCAGCTGAATTAGTCAAGGAAATTGCCAGCCGCTGTATTTGGTTTTCACCCAAAATTTTGCTTACGCTGCTTATTTCATCTGCCAGTTCACAATAACTTATAGACTGCTCAGCATTAACAATCGCTGCTGAGTCAGGTCGCCTGTTCAGGTGGTATTCAAAATTTTGCAGGAATGTTTTCATTCTGGTGTGCTTTTCAAGCAAAACAGATTGAAATTTTGACCCGGGAGATTTCGGCTTGAGGCAATATTTTGTTCAATCATTAAAATACTTTTCTCAATATTTCCGCCTAAAATTTCCGGTACTGTCAGATAGTAATTACCCCAATCTGTGCCATCGGCGGACACCCGGGATATTGACGCCCGGGCGATCGAGATTGGCCTGGATCCTGATTTTAAAAATAGTACTCTTAAGTATCGCGTAGCAGTACATACAATCCATTCATATCCAAGCTTCTGCAAATAGCAGGCTATATCCCGTATTGTACTGACAGAATTTGCGTTTTTATCTATCGAAAGGTTACCGACTTCTACAATTTTATTTCTCGGCACACACTGGCCGGCCTTTTGGGAGAGCAGGGATTCAATAGGACCATCCAGGTAGCTTTCGAGAAACAGCCTGTCCTGAGAAGCATCACAATAGCCGAAGGCAGATCGAATCTCACCATTGGACAACGTCGCAGCAACAAGATTGGGTAAAAAGCATTTAAGCGTCGCGTTAAAAACACTTTTGTAAGTCGATGAAATAAATCTCTCAAGCTTCTGCCTGATTTCGTCGTCATAAGCAACGGGTCTCATCACAGGATTCAGGAACGCCGGCGTATTGTTGGTGCCTAACTGATTGTGCATTAACAGGTCATGTCTCATGGCATTATCCATCTAGTCTTTGTCGCCAGTATTGCGCCCCAGGCTTAAGAAAGTCTTAAGAAATTTATGCGCCTGGAATTAAATCTGGCCCATGCCGATATATAATTCACGATTCTCATCATCGACAATTGCGCGTCGACCATGCATGACTCGCTTGTTATCTATCAGGGCAATGTCACCGTCTTTCCAGGAGATCTCTATCGTAAATTGCTCAGCTAATTCAGCAAGATAACGTTTAAGATCATCGCCGACCTCATAGCCGTCGGCAAATTTGTATTGTGGTGTTTCATAATTGAAAGATGGACCTAAAAGTGCATTTGCGAAAGCCGGTTTTTTACAGAGTCGACTGTTTACCAGCATGCAGATGTCGAGTTCGTAGTTAAGTGAACCATCAGCGTTCAATGTCCCGCGATGATTTGGAATGACACTCAGTATATCGTGCAGATGCGATGCGCCTACCTCGTCAACATCGCTCAATAAAGGATGTTCACTGGCAGCATAGCTTTTCCATAATTGCGCAGGCAATTTCCGGGTTACAGTGACAGTCTGGGAGAGCTGTGTTATTAAATCTTCAGACAGCTGTTCGTAGATATCAACACCATCGCAGAGCGTAGTTTGTGATCCGAATATTGCGCTTTTTTTACTGTAGAATCCTACAATATCGGGAGGAAAAGGGGTGTTCCCGTTTTCAATATGCAATCCAATTGCAGCTGTCCCGGCATCAACTTTTTGTGTGCTTTCGCTCGTGTATTCTCGTGCCGGGTCAAAACTCAACTTCGAGCAAAATGCTCCAATCAGCTGGCTGAACACATTCAGATCAACATCAAATCCTCTCAATAATACCCAGCCATGGTTCTTCAGTTTGGTATGACAGGATTGAACCACTTCACAAGTCGCAGGATTTGTGCTGTTAAATTGTTGAGGTGACAAAACATTTCTCGAATTCATCGTCAGTTTCCCATAGTCAGTCGAAGCTATGGTGAATTATTGTTCTCGAAACTTAAGGAAATATTATGTACTCAGTATTTGTTCAGAGATATATCCACAAGCTTGTTTTAATTGGAGATAATGAGAATCATTCGTGTTAATCTACGCTTCCGGAATACAAGTCGTCTATTGCGCACCCATGCAGCAGTTCGAACAACCAGCAGTAACACTGCCTCAATCTACAGATTCACCGGTAAATTTATGGAACCTGTGGGTTTTACTGTTAACACTGCTGGTCGTGATCCCGGTAATCTCAATTTTAAGTCTGTCTCTATTTCCTGCAGAAAACATCTGGCCACACTTACTGAGCACGGTGCTTCCCCGTTACGTCATCAACTCATTATTATTGATGCTGGGTGTCAGTATCGGCGTATTGCTGCTTGGGGTATCAACAGCCTGGTTTGTAACACTGTATACATTTCCGGGCAAAAAGA
>JAHEKD010000406.1:1739-3519 GCA_024638545.1 Gammaproteobacteria bacterium | reverse complement strand
GTGGCTGTCGCTGATTCGAAGGGCATGATCAACGATAACAACGGTATCGAGTTGGAAAAACTGGTGCAGTTAAAACAGCAGGGCAGGCCGGTTTCCACATTCGGATCCGGTAACGCTCTTGCCAGCGATGATATCGTTGCAGTTGATTGCGATATATGGATACCTGCCGCACGTCCGGACGTGCTAACCCGTCATAACATCAATGACCTCAAGGCGCGCCTGGTGGTGCAGGGTGCAAATATTCCTGCCACTGCCGAAGCTGAAATGATCATGTATGAGCGTGGTATTGTGAATATTCCTGACTTCATTGCCAACGCAGGGGGTGTAATTTGTGCATCGGTGGAATACCATGGCGGCACTGAAAGTACGGCTGTTGACGTTATCGTTGAGAAAATTAAGCGTAATACAAGAGCGGTTCTGTCGAATTCAGCAATTGAGCATATACTTCCCCGGCAGGCAGCAGAGAATATGGCCATGCAAACCGTAGCCAGCGCCATGAAACTCCGTCGCTGGTCCTGACCAGTCACAAACACGGAAATATAAATATCCGGGTTAACAGATATCAAGATCTTTAGACATTATTTCCCGCATCCGGTATTTCTGAACTTTTCCAGTTACCGTCATCGGAAAGCTAGTAACAAATCTGATATGGTAAGGTATTTTAAAGTGCGCAATTTTCCCCCGGCAAAACTTCTGAATTTCCTGTTCATTCAGCGACTCGCCTTCATGGAGTTTAATCCAGGCGCATACCTGCTCGCCGTATTTCTTGTCCGGCACACCGATTACTTCGACCTGCTCAATCTTGGGATGAGTATATAGAAATTCCTCGATCTCGCGCGGAAAAATATTTTCCCCGCCGCGAATCAGCATGTCTTTGATACGGCCGACGATTTGGCAGTATCCCTCTTCGTCCAGTGTTGCGATATCGCCGCTGGCAATCCAGTGTGCCTCGTCGATCGCTTGCCTGGTTTTTTCCTTATCACCCCAGTATTCACGCATCACACAATAGCCGCGAGTCAGCAACTCGCCTGCTGTTCCGCAGGGCACCATGCGCCCGCTGTCGTCGACAATTTTGACCTCAACGTGCCCTAAAACCCGACCAACAGTAGTCACACGGCGGTCTTCTGAGTCATCAACCGATGTCTGGAAGCTAACCGGACCTGTCTCCGTCATGCCGTAGGCGATGGTGATTTCGTTCAGATGCATTTCGTTGATTACCCGTTTCATCAACTCAACAGGGCACGGTGCTCCCGCCATAATACCGCTACGCAGCGTGGTCAGGTCATAATCCGCAAAATCGGCCTGATCGAGTTCGGCAATAAACATCGTCGGTACGCCGTGAAGCATCGTGCAGTGCTCTTCCTGCACAACTTTCAGAACTGTATGGGCATCAAACCCGGCCGAGGTGAACACCATGGTTGCACCATGAGTAACGCAGCAAAGGGTTCCCAGTACCATGCCAAAGCAGTGATACATGGGTACTGGAATACACATTCTGTCGGCTGCACTCATCTTCATTTGAAGTCCAACAAAGTAGGCGTTGTTAACGATATTGTGATGGGTCAGAGTTGCTGCTTTCGGAGCACCGGTTGTTCCAGAGGTAAACTGAATGTTAATCGGGTCATCGAACTGAAGTTTGTGTTCAAGTTCAGTAATCTGCAAGTGCTGTTGTGGTCCGGCAAGTTCGGCTATTTCATTGAAGTTGATAAATCCCGGATACTTCTCATCTCCCAGGCAGATGAGTGTTTTTAGTTCGGGGTAATTCCCGTCATTTAGCTCG
>JAHEKD010000406.1:0-1729 GCA_024638545.1 Gammaproteobacteria bacterium | reverse complement strand
CAGCAAGTCATGAAGGATTTTAATGTAATTACTGGTTTTCAGCTCAGGAGCGGTAATCAGGGCACTGCAACCGCTGACTTCGAGCGCATATGCAAGTTCGTTTTGACGGTAGGCGGGATTAATGTTTACCAGTATCAGGCCCGCTTTAGCGCTGGCGAACTGTGTTACCACCCACTCCCATTCATTTGGCGCCCAAATTCCTATTCTTTGCCCACTGCTTAATCCCAGTGCCAGAAATCCGGCTGCATAGGCGTCAACCTGTTGTTTCAATTGCGACCACGTCCAGCGTATATTCTGGTAAGGAACAACAAGTGCTTCGCGATTACCAAGCTGATCAACGGTTTCATCGAAGCAGCTTCCGATTGTGTGGGCTAGTAATGAAACATCAGATGCGCCATGTACATAACTTACCGCCGTTGACATCATTTCCTCCAGTTAGTCGTATATTGGCCAACAGTTTAGTTCTTCAAGTAATCCCATGCAAAATATTGTTCAGAAACTCACATTTATGCGATAGTTTTCTTAAGATAGCGTGTAGGTTGATAGCTTTCATTGATTCCGGTCAATACATGCCGTGTAAAAGGTGTTGCCGGTAAAAAAAAAGCATTGACCTTTCCCGGGTTTCAGTGAATATATAGCCTGCGGCTGCTCTTGTTGTTTATTAAGCAGGTATTATTACAATTGCGAGTGTTACAATTATATTGACACTTTTGCTATCAGTTATCGATATGAGGCTGCAACATTGAATACTCTATTACTCAACCGCTCCGATGTTGCCCGGCTGATTGAAGTAAAAACTCTCCTCCCGGCAATGCGATCTGCGTTTATCGATTACTCCAAAGGCCGGGAAATTCCGGCCAGGCGTTTTTTTACAGATCTGCCCGGCCCCGGTGAGTCCATGGTTTTAATGCCGGGACTGGTGAAGGGTATTCCCGCCTATACGGTAAAAGTGAATGCAAAGTTTTTAAACCAGGATCCTGCAATCAGAGGTGCGGTTTTACTCAATGATCTTGAGACCGGTGCGCCGCTTGCTTTGATAGACTCTTTTCAGCTCACTGCTGTCAGGACAGGGCTTGCTGCGGCGATGGCAACAGACCAGCTGGCAAGGCAGGATGTTCGTAAAGTCGCTGTCATCGGAGCGGGAGTGCAGGGCGTTCAGCAGTTGCGCTATTTGTGCATGCTGCGCCGGATTGAATCTGTAAACGTCTATGACCTGTCCATGAAACAATCCATAGGGTTTGTAAAGCAGATGGAGACAGAGACTGAAGTGGACTTTGACATCTGCACCACATTGGAGCAGGCTATATCTGACGTTGGTATCATCCTGATTGCAACATGGTCAAAAAAGCCGGTCCTGTGTGCCGACATGATTCCCACAGGCTGCCATATCACATCCCTGGGTGCAGATGGTCCAGATGAAGCCGAAATTGATGCAGGGCTGATTCACAACTCTGTATTTGTTTGTGATGATCGTGACCTGGCGATAGAAATGGGAACCGTGGGCGGTGTCGGGCTTGGATCAGATGTCATTGACGCGGAAATCGGTGAGGTTTTTTTCGGATCACATCCGGGAAGAACGAATTCAGATCAGATTACGATATATGGTGCGGTCGGTCTTGCATTTCAGGATCTTGTTACGGCCTGGCAGATATACCAGGTTGCGCTGAACACTGAACATCATCAAGCGTTTGATTTTCTGGGATAGAACGTAATGGCAGATGTAGTTTTT
>JAHEKD010000405.1 GCA_024638545.1 Gammaproteobacteria bacterium | reverse complement strand
TTTTGGCTTTCTGCGTTCTGCAGACAGTTCGTATCTCGCGGGACCTGACGACATCTATGTATCACCCAGTCAGATTCGGCGCTTTAGTTTGCGAACCGGCGACACCGTCGCGGGCCTTGTGCGGCCGCCGAAGGACTCAGAAAGATATTTCGCTCTACTCAAGGTTGAAACAATCAATGGTTCAACTCCGGAAGAAGCGCGAAACAAGATTCTGTTTGAAAATTTGACGCCACTGCACCCCAACAAGCGAATGATGCTTGAAAAAGGAGATGGCACATCCGAAGATTTAACGGGTCGCGTAATAGACTTAATCTCACCGCTTGGCAAAGGCCAACGCGGGTTAATCGTGTCGTCACCGAAAAGCGGCAAAACCGTTATGCTGCAGCAAATAGCGCAAGCTATTACTACTAACAATCCGGACGTCGAACTGATGGTGTTGCTAATTGATGAACGCCCTGAGGAGGTTACCGAAATGCAGCGCTCAGTCAGGGGCGAGGTTATTTCATCCACCTTTGATGAACCTGCCGCCCGCCATGTACAGGTAGCAGAGATGGTGATTGAAAAAGCCAAGCGACTGGTCGAGCACAAAAAAGATGTGGTAATCCTGCTCGATTCAATAACACGTTTGGCTCGCGCCTATAACACCGTTGCGCCGGCTTCCGGCAAAGTGTTGACTGGCGGTGTCGATGCCAACGCCCTGCAACGACCAAAGCGCTTTTTTGGTGCGGCTCGAAATATTGAAGAGGGTGGCAGTTTAACTATACTGGCAACAGCGCTGATTGAAACGGGCTCGAAGATGGACGAGGTCATTTACGAAGAGTTCAAGGGAACCGGCAATATGGAAGTGCACCTCGACCGACACATTTCAGAGAAACGCGTGTACCCCTCTATCATCGTTAATAAGTCGAGCACCCGCCGTGAAGAGTTGTTAATTGATCCGGAAGAATTACAAAAAATTTGGATTTTACGCAAGTTGCTTCACCCCATGAACGAAATCGAAGCAATTGAATTTCTGCTCGATAAGTTAAAAGCAACCAAATCGAACAGCGAATTCTTTGGCTCAATGAAACGCTAGAGCCGGGTTCGCCAGCCTGGTTTCACCAGCTATCACGTAGTTCGCGCAACTTAACGAACACCGCCTGTTCGGTAGGGCTCTCCGGGAAATCTGCGAATTGTTGCGTTAACAGACTTATCACGGTTTCACTGCTCAGCCTGAAAAAAGTATTTACCGCGCGCTCCAATGCAATATTGGAAATAAAATGTCGCTCACTGCTCCACTGTTCTATCGCCGCCAGCAAGCTGATAGCTGCTTGATTGTCAGGTTCCCGCGACAGGGTAAACCGTAAATTGTTTTCAATATAGTCATGCCCCGGATAAATTTTCGTAGTATCCGGCAATACAAAAATTTGTTCGGCGAAGGTTTGATACATTGTTTCCGGGTTGCCGCCGTTATAGCAATTGCCAACACCTGCATTAAACAGGGTATCGCCACAAAACAAGGCCGGCACTTGCTGGTTCGTCTCTTCCACGTACAGGCAGGTGTGGCAAAAGGTGTGTCCGGGTGTGTCCATCGCCAATAAACGGACACTGCTGCCAACCTGCACCGCGTCTCCAGCTTTGAGACCAACATCGACGTTTGCGATTTTATCCATCGCATTGTGATGTGCGTAAAGGGTAGCGCCGGTTGCAGCAAGCACCTGCTCGTTGCCACCGGTGTGATCGAAATGCTCATGCGTGTTAATTACACCGCGAATTTGCCAATCCAGTTCTTTGGCCCGTTTTAAACAAAGTTCATGGTCCAGCGGGTCAATCGCTGCCGCTTCGTTTGTCTCAGGACATGCGATCAAATACATATAGTTTCGCAGGCTGTTATTGACTGGAATTTGTTCTACCAACATGAACTGTACTCTCTGAGCTTGATCTGCCATTAATGTTAAACTTCGGCCGAAACAAAGCGCGACCAATTCTCGCTAAACCGCCCCCAATCCATGTCGTTAGTAACACTGAGAAACATCAGTATCAGTTTTGGCGCCGAAGCCATTTTAGACCATGCCAATCTAATTATCGAATCAAATGAACGGATCGGTTTAATCGGTCGCAATGGGGCTGGTAAATCAACTCTACTCAAACTGATCAGCGCTGAAATTGACCCTGACGAAGGCGAAGTGGTCAGCAGGCAAGGGCTGGTAACGGGCCGGCTTGTGCAAGAGGTTCCGCACCACCTCAAGCTGGATGTTCGTAGCGTGGTAGCACAAGGCGACCCAAACCGTGGAGTCTTGTTGACACAGTTTTATGCACGTGGAGCTGAGGACGAAAGACTAAACGAAAAACTAAACCAGGGTGACGTATGGTCTCTCGACCGAGCAGTCAAAACGCTGTGTGCAAAATTTGATCTCTCGCCGCAAGCCAACTTTGAACAACTCTCCGGCGGCATGAAACGGCGCGCGCTGCTAGCGCGCGCACTGGTAGTTGATCCCGACGTGCTGTTGCTTGATGAGCCAACTAATCACCTGGATATCGACACAATTGTGTGGCTCGAGAACCTGTTAGTGGGTCTCAACATCAGCCTGGTAATTATTTCGCACGACCGCAGTTTCATCGATAAGTTGTGTAACCGAATCATTGAACTGGATAGAGGCAAACTGTCTTCCTGGCCAGGCAACTATCAAAGCTACCTCGAGAGGAAAAGTAAAGCGCTGGAGGAAGAACAGCGACATGCTGCGAAATTCGATAAAAAGCTGGCCCAGGAAGAAAATTGGATACGCCAGGGTATCCAGGCAAGACGAACTCGCAACGAAGGTAGGGTTCGTGCTCTAAAAAAAATGCGGGACCAGCGCAGACAACGGCGGGATCGTCCGGGCACCGCGAAAATTGGTCTCAACCAGGCTGCCAACTCCGGCAAGATTGTCATAGAAGCAAAAAATTTAAACATCAGTTTCGACAAAGTGCCCGTAATTAATGATTTTTCCTGCCGCATATCACGCGCGGACAAAATCGGCATTATTGGGCCAAATGGATGTGGTAAGTCAACTCTCATCAAACTGCTGACCGGAGAGCTGAAACCCGATCAGGGGTCAGTAAAAGTTGGTACTCGGCTGGAAATCGCTTATTTGGATCAACACCGCACTGCAATACAGGATGATCTGAGCGTACAGGACAACGTATCAGGAAACACCGAAGTCACAATTAACGGCCAAAGCAAACACATAATGAGCTATCTGCAGGATTTTCTGTTCAGCCCGGCGCGATCCCGGGCATCGGCCGCAAAACTTTCCGGAGGAGAACGAAACCGATTGATGTTGGCCAAACTTTTTACCCGTCCATTCAACTTTCTGATTCTCGATGAGCCTACCAACGACCTGGATTACGAAACGCTGGAGTTGCTTGAGCAATTGCTAATGGATTATTCGGGAACACTGCTACTGGTCAGTCACGACCGAACTTTTTTGAATAACGTTGTTACCAGCACCATTGCCTTTGAGGGTGGCGGTGATGTCAAAGAATACGTTGGCGGCTACGACGATTGGCTC
>JAHEKD010000404.1 GCA_024638545.1 Gammaproteobacteria bacterium | reverse complement strand
CGGCCTGAAGCGGGTGTATAAGTTGTACTCGTCCGACTTGATCTGACAGTTGCTGCCGGCTTTCGTTTGGCCGGAACCCAGCCTGTGCTGGAGATATAACATATTGTTCTCTCGCAGAAGCGCAGAGAACGCAAAGGTAGAATCTGTTATTTTTTGTTTGTTCAGTAAGCACCTTTTTATTCATTTTTTCTTTGCGTGCTCTGCGTCTCTGCGAGAGTAAATTTCTATCAAATTTTTATATGGCCTTTTCAGGCTGTACAGACAAACTTCACGGACTGGGTTTTAATTAATAACACACTGTCTGTCAGTACAAAACCTGACGATTACATATAAGTCAAAGAAGTTCGCGCTCTGAATGGTGCCGGCAACCTGCTCCCAAACCAGGCGAGTTCACGCACCTTACCTGACTCATATTCCTGATGATGTTCGAGGATTTTCCTTGCTTAATCTGCCGCGTGTATTTGATCGTCTTTCGTCAGTTAATGACTTGAAGATATAATCGGTGATTACTACTACGGCCCAAATACTCACACTCTCGCCCGCATATTTTGAGCCATTCCCGATAGGCTTTGTATTCGTGATGCTCCCAGCCCTCATAGCCGAACATTTCATCAAATAATACAACTGTACCTGGCACCATCAATTTATTACATCCCATTAAAATAGTTCGAGCACTGGAGTAAATATCTGAATCAATATGAACAAAACTCAACGGACGATTCCTGTTTTCAACCCAATCAAAAATCGTATCAGAAAACCAGCCCTTGATAATTTCAATTCTTTCATCATCAAAGTGCGGTATTTCGCAGGCAAAATGCCCCTTGGGATGATTCCGGTCCCACTTTTCAGGCAGGCCTTCAAAACTATCAAATAAACTAAAACGCGTATTTTCAGGCAAATACTCTGAAAATAAACGTGCAGAACCACCGGTATATACGCCAAATTCAGCCCAATCGCCATCCAGCTTATTCTCCAATACCTTCTTGATGGCCGCTATCCTGGTCTTACGACTATTCCCGATCACTGGCACACGCTTTATAGAATGAGTCATGCATGAATGCTTAAACTCATATTTACTTGAAACTGATTTTTTCACTATTTACTCCCCTTAACAGTGAAAATACAAATACTACCAATTGACCGATGTAATTCTTCCATCAAACCCCTGCTGAACCTCAACTGGAAAATAGGCTGCCAGGTCCTCGATAGGTGTACTCACATCACACCCAGGAGCGGGCACCTTCTTTACAATTACACTTATGTTATATCCGTAGGTTTTAACCGCTGCAGCGCTGCAATCAAATCCACAAAGAACCATGTTATAAAGCAATAAACCTGCGTTCCAGATCGATACATGACCATTAACGATATTGTGTTTAGCAGGTGGAACTGTTATCGCACACACACCATCAAGCTTTAAATCCCTGTATATTTTTCTGATAAAGGCGCCAGAATCCATATTATGCTCAAGCACGTGACAACACCATATGGCATCAAATTGCATAGAGTAATGCTTTGTCAGGTAGTCTCCGATACAGTCCGGAATAAAGCCATCACTAGCATTTAAGTCGATACTACTGACATGCTTCCCATATCGCAGAAATTCACGGGTATGCGCTCCACTATCACTACCTATATCCAGCACAGATTTGAAAGCGTAATCTTCCAATAATTTCTCCAGTGCATCACTACCGCGAAGAGACAGCGAAGAAGAAGACTCTTCCACAAAACCAGACCAACCGGCTTCTTTAACTGACATACAAAATATCCTCCGACAGGCCCTAACATCTAGCCTGTTTCAGTCCGCTCACAGACTGTTTAGAAGCTAGTGAAGCGGCTACTCTTATATTTTCTTCCAACCACGCCTCTAGTGAGATCGCCAGTCCTGCTGTGCGTATCGAATCACGCCGTGAAAACCAGACTGCTCTCTCTTTATAGATATTTTCAATTGCTGCGGTTATTTCTTCCGGCGATTCAACAATAAATCCATTTTCCCCGTTCTGGACAAGCTCAGTCGCCCAGCCGCAGGGTGTCGATATTACTG
This sequence comes from Gammaproteobacteria bacterium, assembly GCA_024638545.1. Lineage (GTDB taxonomy): Bacteria > Pseudomonadota > Gammaproteobacteria > Arenicellales > JAHEKD01 > JAHEKD01. The sequence continues at coordinate 1,494 of JAHEKD010000404.1, read as the reverse complement.
GAACCCCACTGGCAAGAGACTCGAACAGGCAGTTCGGCCCAGCAGCAAATTCCGATGAAACAACCACGCAATCAATGTTCTGATAATAGTTCGGGTACTTGTTGTAACTATATTTTGACCGCGGAAAGTAATGACACTCAATACCCAGGGCCATAATCATGTCGTTGACCCTGTGCAACCTGTCCCCAATCAAAACTATTGACAGCTCGTTTCTGAGACTTGATTGACCCAGTGATTCAACCAGCCAATTGACCCTTTTGAAGTCTCGCCCTTTATATTGAACAGGTCGGCCTATCCATGCCACCGTGAACTTATCGGGTAGTTTTTCTCTGACTTTGAAACATTGTTTTGCACCCACAGGTTTAATTAGAACTTCCTTACCAGACAGATCAATATCATTTGATTCAATAATTTTCTTTTGATCAGGGTGCGTAAAACTTACTCCGCCACAGTCCTTGACAATACTTCTTATGCCGCCTGCAGAATACATCCCGTCATCAAATTGGTCATGTATTTGAACAAGTGTTCTCGATATGTCCGGCGTCCCCACGGCTTCAGATGCACGCAGATACAACCATGAGTCAGCATTTCCCTTCGGCTTGTCAGTTGACACTATCCTGATACCCGGCATCATCAATTCAGAGAAAGACTTCTTTAAATCTTCGAACAGCCAGCCTTTATTTTTAGCGACAACATTAACCAAAACCTCTTCATTCCTACTATTCTTATTCTTTCTCGCCGCCAAACTCACCAGCGACCCTTTGCCATAGGTATCATGATATTTACGCTCGAACAGCTCGCCAACCTTATCAGCATTACTCGCATCATTTAGACGCCACTGATGCTCCATTAAATAATGTATGTAAGACTCCCTACAGGCCACAACAGTCTCATTAAAATAAAAGTCTTCAAGCAGGCCCCATTTCTTTGGCAAGCCAGTCAAAAATGGGCTTGCTCCGACTCGCGGCCAAATGTTTCTTCCCAATACAATGGCAGGAACATCCCAAAGAAACCCGTCGTGCACAACGTTGCTGTTTAATGAAATAATGCCTTTGCAAGATCCACTCTTCAGAATCTGATGGATATTGCCCATTTCATGACGCCTGAGGGAATCAACTCTACGGCGCATTGTAAGTTGTACGTGACGTTTACCTTTTTTTACATCAACGGGGTGCTGTTTATAAATAACCGGATATGGCGGGTTTGACTGGCTGATAAAATCGACCAATGATTGCATTGTTCTCAAATTCGGGGACACGTGGCGAACTATATTGGTATCGTGTTCCAATTGTAGCGGTACCAGCAGAAATTCAGCAGGCAAGTCCCTCACAGCCGGCGCGCACGTATGTGTATATTCTTGTGCAAACGAGTCCTGGTTTTTGAGCGCCTTCACATAGTTCTGCACACCTCGTCGTTGTGAATCAGACAGAGGCTTCTCATCCCAAACAAAAGGCGCTATGTGGGAATCCGCATTGATCCCTTTAGGGCTTACCT
>JAHEKD010000403.1 GCA_024638545.1 Gammaproteobacteria bacterium | reverse complement strand
CCACGTGGATCTTGCTGACAATCAATTCGTCAATGTCTGCTCCCTCATTGTGCTCAGCGTTCGCAATCGCTGATTCAAGGGTTTTTCGTATCAACATTGAGGCCTTTTTTGAACTGTATTCCAGAAGTTCAAGTGCCTTGTCAACCGGCTTGTTTCGAATTTGATCAGCCACAAGGCGAGCCTTCTGCGGCGAGATTCGTATGTATTTTGCAACAGCTTTTACCTGCATCTTTATGCTCCGTTACCTTACCTTCTTATCGGCCACGTGGCCTTTAAACGTACGCGTAGGTGCAAACTCACCAAGTTTATGCCCAACCATGTTTTCATTAACCAGGATCGGCATATGCTGACGGCCGTTATGAACAGCAATGGTTAACCCCACAAATTCAGGGGTGATTGTTGATCGTCGTGACCAGGTCTTAATTGGCTTGCGACTATTTTGATCTTTCGCCGTCATTACCTTATTCCAAAGATGATGATCAACAAATGGGCCTTTTTTAATTGAACGTGGCATTGGTTTATTCTCTTACACCTGTTTATCGCTTGCGCCTGCGGATGATCATATTATCCGTGCGCTTGTTACTTCGAGTTTTCTTGCCTTTGGTTGGCACACCCCAGGGGCTGACCGGGTGGCGGCCACCTGAAGTCCGGCCTTCGCCACCACCGTGCGGGTGGTCTACCGGGTTCATTGCAACACCGCGCACAGTTGGCCTGATACCGCGCCAGCGTTTCGCACCGGCCTTGCCCAGCTTTCGCAGCGCGTGCTCGGAATTGCCGACTTCACCTATGGTTGCCCGGCAGTTTAAATTGACTCTGCGCATTTCACCTGAGCGTAATCGCAACTGGGCATATTGTGATTCCCGGCCCACATACTGTACAGACGTGCCCGCAGAACGCGCGATCTGGGCGCCTTTCCCCGGCTTCATCTCAACACAATGAACGATTGTGCCGACAGGAATATTCTTGAGCGGCATGGCGTTGCCCCTGGCAATGCCGGCTTCAGTGCCGGAGGCTATTTTATCACCGATCTGGATTCCCTTGGGGGCAAGTATATAGCGACGCTCGCCATCGCGGTAAAGAATCAATGCCAGGTTTGCGCTACGATTAGGATCGTATTCGAGTCGCTCAACTTTACCGGGCACACCATCTTTATCGCGCCGGAAATCGATTTGCCGATAATGGCGTTTATGTGCACCACCGCGATGGCGTACGGTAATACGTCCCGCACTGTTGCGCCCGTTGATTGCACGTTTAGGCTCAACCAGGGCAGCATGCGGCTTGCCCTTGTGCAGACCCTTGGTATTCAGCGTCACCATGCCCCGTCGGCCAGGTGATGAAGGTTTGTGTTTTACAACTGCCATGGTTATGCCTTGCTATCTAAAAAGTCAATATCGTGGCCAGGCTTTAATCTTACATATGCCTTTTTCCAGTCCGAACGCCTGCCTTTGGTTCGACCCATTGTCTTGTGCTTACCCGACACATTCATAACCTGGACTCTGTCGACCTCAACCTCGAACAGCTTTTCGACCGCTGCCTTGATTTCAACCTTGGTTGCGCTGGGTAACACCTTGAAAATTATTTGACTGCTTTTTTCAGCCGCCAGAGTGCCCTTCTCGGAAATATGGGGAGAGAGAAGCACTTGATAGAGTCTGTCTTGTTTCACTGTAATTTCTCCTGCAGTTCATTCATCGCCTGCTGCGAAATCACCACTTTATCGTGATTGACCAAATCCACAGGACTCAGGTTACCGGAACTCGCTACACTCACAAACGGCAGGTTCCTTGCCGACAGCTCGAGGTTGGTGTTGCCCTGAACATCGACCAGCAGTGCATTATTCGCCTTTAGCCCTGCAAGTGAAGCAGACAATGCCCTGGTTTTTGGCTGATCGAATGAAAACGCCTCAACAACGATTACCCGGTCCTGTCTGACCAGCTCGGCAAGTATGGACCGCATAGCGCTTTTAAAACTCTTGCGATTCACCTTCTGGGAAAAATTTCGCGGGCTGGACGGGAATGCATTGCCCCCACCGCGCCAGATCGGGCTGCGGTTGGTACCTGCCCGTGCGCGGCCTGTGCCTTTTTGGCGCCACGGTTTCGCACCGCCGCCGTTGACAGCCGATCGATTCTTTTGTGCCTTTGTCCCCTGTCTTGCACCCGCCTGATAGGCTGTGACAATCTGGTGTACTAAAGACTCGTTAAAGGCGGCACCAAATATATCCTGATCAAGCGTAATGTTTGCGCCGCTTGACTGACCATCAATGCCTTTAATTTCCAGTTCCACCTTGAAACTCCTATATACCTGTTTTATTCAACCGCTACTGCGCGGCACCGCGTGCCTTGACAGATGGGTGAATCAATAAATCCTGCCCTTTCGGTCCGGGTACAGATCCTTTTACGAAAATCAGTTCGCGGTCTGTATCTATATTGACTATAGATAAGTTTTGTTGCGTACGTCTCGCATTGCCCATCTGACCCGCCATTTTCTTGCCGGGAAAGACGCGCCCTGGATCCTGATTCTGGCCTATTGAACCTGCTTTTCGGTGTGCTTTGGAGTTACCGTGAGTCGCTCGCCCACCGCCAAAACCGTGACGCTTTACCACACCAGCGAATCCTTTACCGATGGTCATGCCGGTCACATCAACGACCTGACCTACTTCAAACGTGTCGATACCAATCGTTTGCCCGACATTGAGCGCCTGCTCTTCGTTTCCAGACAGCCGAAACTCCCAAAGTCCGCGACCGGGCTCTGAGCCGGCTTTTGCAAAATGCCCTGCCTGCGATTTATTAATACGTGACGCTTTCTTTTCTCCGACCGTGACCTGAATGGCATCATAACCATCGCTATCGGATGACTTGATCTGGGTGATTTTATTCTCGCAGGCGTGGATCACAGTTACCGGAACAGAAGTACCGTCATCCTGGAAAATCCGCGTCATTCCAATTTTACGTCCAACTAATCCAATCGTCATGATATTTCTCTGTAAACTTTAACTAATCTTTTTCGTGGTTCGGTTTTCACGAGTTCAACTTGATTTCAACATCGACACCCGCAGCAAGATCGAGCTTCATTAATGCATCGACAGTCTTGTCCGTTGGCTCGATAATATCCATGATCCGTTTATGAGTTCTGATCTCAAACTGGTCACGTGATTTTTTATTGACATGCGGTGAACGCAGCAGCGTGTATTTTTCAATGCGCGTCGGTAAGGGAATGGGCCCACGTACAAGTGCACCTGTTCGTTTTGCCGTATCAACAATTTCCTGAGCTGAGCGATCTATCATGCGATGATCAAAAGCTCGAAGTTTGATTCTAATTTTCTGGCTGTCTACTTTCACTGTTGCGCTCAATATTTAGGTTAATACCGGGAATCTGTAAGAGAATCCGGTTGATAAGAATTGAGGGCCAAGCTGATCAAGATCAAGGCGGGAAACGCACCTAACAGCAGCGCTGTTGCGAAGGTTTTCAACGCAGAGATCGACTAATCTGGTCTCAAGTTTTTCAATCATGATTTGTTCAGAGGTTCCCACTTCACTTTATT
>JAHEKD010000012.1 GCA_024638545.1 Gammaproteobacteria bacterium | reverse complement strand
CTCCTCGCTGAGAATGCAGAAAACACTTATGTAGCTTATGTTTCAGAGCAAAACCTGGAACCTGACTTTAATCCTGAGCCTGTGAGTCACCCACAGGTTGTAGAATTATTCGACAACATGAAAGATGGGGTTTACCATCAACGTTATATTAAATCACATTAAGCTATATTCGATGACAAAACCCAGATACCTGGCTGTATGCCTGATTTTCCTCAGTCAGGCGACAGCGTTTGCCTCCCTGGCAAATGCTGATGACGATTTATGGAGCGTTTACCAAAAGGCGGTTAAAAACGATCCACAATATAAGCAGCAGCAATTTACATACGAGGCAGACAAGGAAGGGATCACTCAGGCTAAAAGCCAGTTGATGCCCCAGATCAGTGCTTCACTGGGTGGAGGACGTATAAGTGATGAGATTGATGCTGAGCTCGACGCAATCACCATCGACGATAACTATTACAATGGCCGGGCCACCATTAACCTGAGTCAGACAATCTGGAATAAATCCAGATTTGAAAATCTTGATCTTGCAAAAAACCAGGTTTATCTTTCCAGGCTTCAGCTTGACAATGCTTACCAGGATTTGCTCATTCGTATCGCCAATAGTTATTTTAACCTGCTGGCGGCTGAAGACGCTCTGATCGTTACTCAGCGCGAGCGCGAAACTCTAAAAGCGCAATCTGAGCAGGCCGAGGAACTTCTTGAAGCAGGCCTGGGAACTTCAACAGACTTATTCCAGTCACAGTCTCGTTTTCAGCTGGTCGAAGTAGACATACTGAGCGCAAAAAACGCAATCGCAGATAACCGTCAGGCACTTCAGGAAATTATAGGTGAACCTGTACAGGCATTAGCCAAACCCGCTGCAAACTATCCCATAGATAATCCAGATCCATTTGACTTCCAGGTGTGGTTAATTACGGCTTACAAAAACAACTTTGAACTTGCCATCGCCAATCAGGAATCCGATATTGCCAGGCAAAATATCGAAATTGCCCGCAGCGGCCACTGGCCTTCTCTGGACCTGAACGCCGATCACTCTTATGGCGATGACGACAGCAGAAATAGCGGTGACTTGGAGACAACTCGATCAACAATTACACTTGATCTGACTGCACCGATATATCAGGGTGGACAGGTCAGCTCACAAACTCGGGAAGCGGCGCAACGCTACAGTGCAAGTTTGCAAAACGCTGATACGGTCAGGCGAAGTATTGAACGTCAGGTGCGCGATGCCTATAACACGGTAGTCACCAGTAAGAATCAGGTAACTGCACTGCTTTCTGCCGTTAAGGCCGCAGAGAATGCGCTACAGGCACGCCAGCAAAGTTTTGAAAGCGGCTTGAGTACGAACATTGAAGTACTGGACGCCACACGTGATTTATATTCAGCACAAAGAGACCTGTTGCGGTCTCGATATAATCATATTTTAAGCATGTTCAGCCTCAAGAGTCTGGCCGGCACATTGGGTGAAAAAGATTTTCGGCAGACTTCAGATTTACTGACACAATGAAGTGAAGCAGCACTTGCATGAGTCTGGTCAAGATGCGCAAGGCTTTTTTAATTTGTAAATACTTGGGCTTGAGTTCACTGATTTAGCCTACAGGTTTCAACAAGCACTTAAAGCCGTTTATTGCCAATAACCGCCATTTGGTCAAACCTGCAAGGATACGACTGCCGGCCGTGAACAGATGGCGACCCGAACTACTTTGCCTCGGGGTCAGCTTCTAACACGCCAAAGAGCAATCCGCCCGGTTCGGCACATGCGACAAACCAACCGATTCCAGGAACAGGCATTTTAGGCTCAACGACTTTGCCACCAGCTTCTTCTACCCGTGCGATGCAGTCGTCAGCGCTAGATACAGGGATTGTTACTTGGGTTAGTGGCTTTCCTTCGGCTGTTGGAGTGTCGGCGATTGCGCCGATGCCGCCGTCAATCCCGGGCTCATCCTCAGCTCCCGCCTGGATTCGGTAATAGTTATAAGGCATCCCGGTAAACTTCTCGAGCCGCCAATCGAAAACGTACTCGAAGAAAGACTTTGCTTCATCGAGGTCTTTGACCGTGAAATCGAAATAAATGGGTTTCATATTTTCAGCTTAACACGCATTCAGAAGTATGGAACTCTTCTTTTCAAATATCAGATCGAGTTTGGGCATTTACACTTAAATGTAGTTTTGTAGAAGCTTTATAGAGCCATTCAAAGCACCTTTATTTGACTGAAGAAGGATTCGGGCGTTCTCAACCAGCTGTTTACGCAAAGTCTGATTATTTGTCAGTTCAATGATTTTTTGTGCAAGCTGATCTGCAGATGAAACCTGCATCAGTGCGTTGTGCTCTAAACCCTGCGCTGTAATGCGCGAAAAATTAAACATATGCGGCCCGACAATCACCGGCCTGCCAATTAACATGGGCTCCAATACGTTCTGGCCACCGTGCGCTACCAGAGAGCCTCCCACAAAACAAATATCACTTGCAGCGTAAAGATTTAGCAGTTCACCCATCGTATCGCCGACATAAACCTGGATTAAGGATAAATCGTGATCGCCCTGGGTACGCCGGCGGGATCTGAATTGTTGCGCACAAAGATTAAATACCCGGTCAAATCGCTCAGGATGCCGCGGTACGATAATCAACAATGATTCAGGGAAGCTTGATAGTACACGTGCATGCGCCTGCAGCACCTGCTCATCCTCGTTGTCATGGGTGCTGGCCGCTATCCATACCAGGCGTGATTCGCCTATTTTCCCGCGCAGCGCCTCTCCGGCCTGTAGCACACCGTCAGCTAATTCTGCATCATATTTGATATTGCCCGTGACATTGACTATTTGGGGGTCCGCACCCAGTTCAACAATGCGGCGTGCATCTGTTTCGGTTTGCGCCGCAATCATCCTGACTTTTGCCAGTGCAGGAGCGACTAGTCCACGTATCTTTCTATAACCTGAAAATGATTTATCCGACAACCGCAGACTCATATAGATAACCGGAATGTTGCGCTTGTCCGCCGAATGAATCCAGTTCGGCCATATCTCCGTTTCTATGATAATTAATGCATCGGGCAGGCATTGATCCAGGGCGCGGCCTGTCAACCAGGGAATATCATATGGGACGTATCGATGAACAACGGTATTTGCAAACTGTTTTTTTACCTGGTCTGCACCTGTAGGCGTCATCGTCGTCAGCACAATTTCATATTCAGGCCAGGCTTGCATTATTTTCCTGACCAGCGGTACGGCTGCATTGACTTCACCGACAGAGACTGCGTGAACCCACAGCCTTCTGTTCCCCGGTTTAAGTTTAAAATCCCCCAGTCGCTCACTGATCCGCAAGCGGTATGCGGGATTCGATTTCCCGCGCCACCATAGACGAATCAGAACAAACGGCAGCAGCAGTATCAGCAATAGTGTATAAATTAACCGTCTCATTAATCAGACCGCCCTAATATAAGACCAGTGGAAATTGTGAGTAGGCTTATTTCATCAGGATGAATGCATAAATTGCAGTAAACCATACAATTGCATACCGATCGCGCCGCGCTGTCGACGCGGGCATTTTCTTTTCCTGATATACCGCAATTCACCATGCTCTATTCTAAAGGTTCGTTGATATTTAAACTTTCAATCCAGCCAGTTTCGTGGTTTCAAATAATCAGTCAGTTCAGCCTCAGGCGTGCCAGCTTGCGGTCTCCAGTTGTACCGCCAGTTTGCGATGGGTGGTAAAGACATTAATATTGATTCCGTGCGCCCCCCTGACTGCAATCCGAACAAGGTGCCGCGATCATAAACCAGATTAAATTCTACATATCGCCCGCGCCGATAAGCTTGAAATGCCCTTTGTTTACCTGTAAATCCAGTAAGCCTGCGTTTATCGACAATGGGTGTATAGGCCGGTAAAAAACGGTCGCCAATGCTTTGCATAAAAGCAAAACTTTGATCGAAGCCCAGCTCATTAAAATCATCGAAAAACAAACCGCCAACGCCGCGGGTCTCATTACGGTGTTTCAGAAAAAAATATTCATCGCACCAGTTTTTAAATTTTTTATAATAGTGTTCACCAATTTCAGTGCAACTGGCTTTAGCCTGTTGATGCCAGTGCACAACATCTTCCATCACTGGATAGTAAGGTGTTAAATCAAACCCACCGCCAAACCACCAGGTTGAGTCCGATCCTTGTACGTGTGCATTAAAGAAGCGCACATTCATATGTGTTGTTGGCACATGTGGATTTTGTGGATGAATGACAAGTGAAACGCCCATCGCCTCAAATGCTTTGCCCTTTAGTTGTGGCCTCGCCGCGGTAGCCGACGCAGGCAGCGAGTCGCCCATCACGTGCGAAAAATTGACCCCGGCTTTTTCAAAAATCTCACCCTCTTCCAGAACGCAAGACCGACCGCCACCGCCGCCTTTATGTGTCCACTCATCGACAACAAACGGCTTAGCCGGTTGATAGCGGGTTAACTTATTCACTATCTGGTCTTGTAGCGAAAGCAAATAGGTTTTAATGACTTGTGTTTGCATAATCTGCTTCCTGACGAGTTCGGCGATAAGAGGGAATGGCTTTTTTACGCCAGTTCATAATAGGCTCTTCAATCAGTTTATAAAACAAAAAACCGACAATTCCGGCCATGATTATAATCAGATAAAATTTTAGCGCGACCGTTTCAAGTTCCAGCCATTCAAATAATTTCACCAGCACATGGGTTGATAATACGTGCGTTAAATAGATAGCGTAAGATATTTTTGCAGTTATCGGGACCAGCGTAATCCTGGAGATTGACCAGCATTTGTCTTCACAGCAGACCGCTACCGCAGTGGCAAAGCTAAAACCGATTATGTAGGCGCCAACAGAATACATCCACTGAACTGGCCACAATGAATAGCTGAGCAGCAGCAGCACCGCTAATATATATATCGCATGTTTGTATTTTAATATCCTTATCAGTGCTGTTTTCATGTAGGCCGAAATGTACGCATACATGACGCCTAAAATTAACGGATCAAATCTCAGGTGCGTAGCAGTGTGATAAAAACCAAACGGCTTGGGATCAATTTCCTGGTACATCACTCGTAATGACAGTGGAATCAGCGACATTGCAAATAAAATAACCACAAAAAGCAGATTCGGTTTTTTAAATAATCCAAAAAGTAGTGTCAGCATTACCGGTAACAGTAAATAAAAGTGTTCTTCAACACATAATGACCAGCTAATAAAAAAAAACGGAATTTCAAGATAGTAGTTTTGAGCAAACACGAAGTAGCCAAAATCAAAGGCTTCGTTTCTGTATAAATAGACCGCGATGTATGAGAGTCCCAAAACAATAAAGTATGGTGGAACAGTCCTGGATATACGCCTTAAAATAAATCTGGAAATACACACTTTACCGGTCTTGATTTTTTCCTTGAAGAACAGTGACCCGATCAGATAACCGCTTAGTGCAAAAAACAGATCTACGCCGAAGAATCCGACCCGTGTGAACTGCCATATCATCGGCCACTCATTTGCAAATATTTGCGTTGAGTGATAGACCAGCACCATCAAAATTGCGCTGGCTCTTAAAGTATCCAGATTTTGAATACGCAATGGTGTCAACTTCCCGCGCGAATAACCTGACCCGTGAGCAGATCAGTAATCGTTGACGGACGAGTAGCTGAACCGCACTTTGCATCAATAATGTAATCAACCTTATCTGAAAAAATCCGGCTTACCTCAGCGCGGGTGCGGGCCGCACGTTGTCCACTCAGGTTTGCGCTCGTTGAGACAAGTGCGTGACCGCAATATTTACAAAGCTCTCTGGCAAGTCTGTGGGCCGGCACTCTGACGGCTATCTTGTCACTATCGCCCTTTAGCCACGAGGGTACCCATGATGCAGCCGGCACCAGCCATGTCGTAGCAGACGGCCAGGATAGTGATAATCTAGACCACAAATCATCCGATAAAACCTGGAAATATTTCGAGACCTGATTAATATCCCCGCCGATCACTATTAAACCCTTTGTCACCGGCCGGTATTTTAGCAATAGTATTTTTCTGATTGCATTATAGTCTTTAGGATAGCAGCCAAGTCCGTAGCAGCTCTCGGTTGGATAAGCAACAATGCCTCCATTACCAATGACATCACGGGCTTTTAGTAATTGCCGGGCATGCGAATATGTCGATGTTTTTGTTTTCACTGTCGTGTTCTGCTGTATATAATGGATAAATGACTATTGTTATGGTAACTGTTCTAAATTCAGGATAAGTGCCATTTTTACTGGCGAGCAAAAACAGTACATTTTACAATCCTCCAGCATCTACATAAAGCCACAATATTGTTATAATTCGGAATCGTGAATTATTTAGGAAAACTGCATGTCTGCGGATGCATCTAACAGCAAACCCAGAATTGCTGTTGTGATGGGCTCAAAAAGCGACTGGCCTACTATGATCTCGGCTACCGAAATTCTGGATGAACTGAACGTCACTTATCATATTGAAGTGGTGTCTGCACATCGCACGCCTGACAAACTTGCCGATTTTGCGAAACATTCAGCAGCCAGTGGTTTTAAAGTCATCATAGCCGGTGCAGGTGGTGCTGCCCACTTACCGGGTATGCTGGCAGCGCATACACGCCTGCCGGTACTGGGTGTACCCGTTCAGAGCAAAGCATTAAACGGTATGGATAGCCTGCTGTCGATTGCGCAGATGCCAAAAGGCGTAGCTGTAGGTGCACTTGCAATTGGCAATTCGGGAGCATTTAATGCCGGCCTGCTGGCTTGCCAAATACTGGCAACTAATGATGCCGAACTTGCCGAAAAAGTAGAAAAATATCGTGCAAAACAAACCCAAACCGTATTATCTGAACCTGATCCGAGGCCATGATACGCCGGGCTGATATATGAGTGATATCTGGGTTCTGGGTGCCGGGCAGCTCGGTGCAATGCTGCAACATGCGGCAATGCCGCTTGCACTGAAGGTTAATACCGTTGATATTCATGCAACCGATCTACCTGATTTGAACCACGCGGATATTATCACTGTCGAACTTGAACACTGGCCGGAAACTGCTGTTACAGCCCTGTTATCAACACACCCGAATTTTCTTAATCGTAACAGCTTGAAAATTTTCGCAGATCGTCGCCTTCAAAAAGAACTGCTCGATAGCCTGAGCCTGCCTCATGCCAATTGGCAGCCCGTCGATATTGACATGACTGCAAGAAGACTTCACCACACGCTGGGAAATAAGGTTCTGCTCAAGCGGCGCAGTGGTGGTTATGATGGTAAAGGCCAGCTTTGGCTCAATGGCGAGCAAGAGGATGAAATACCGGAACAGTGGATAAATAACTGCATCGCCGAGGAAGAAGTACGTTTTGACGAGGAGGTTTCACTCATCGGGGCCAGAAATACACAGGGCAATTGTGTATTTTACCCTCTGACCGCCAATCTCCACTATCAGGGGATATTGCTGGCATCAGTGTCGCCGATCAGATCACTGCAAAAAATGCAATCAGATGCTGAACAGATGCTGTCAAGCCTGATGAATCACCTCGAGTATGTTGGCGTCATGGCAATGGAATGCTTTCAGGTCGGTAACAGATTGTATATTAATGAAATTGCACCCCGCGTTCACAATAGCGGTCACTGGACACAGGCTGGGGCGTCTGTGAGTCAGTTTGAAATGCACCTCAGGGCGGTTGCAGAAATTCCGCTGGTCCAGCCGGTTATAAAAAACAGCAGCGTCATGTTAAACGCACTTGGCATGGATTACAACAAAAGATGGCATGCAATAGCCGGCGCTGAAGTCTACTGGTACGGTAAAGATGTGAGGCCGATGCGCAAGCTCGGCCATATAAATTTCTCATTACCTGATAAGTCCCGCACGGCGGAGTCTCTAAATCAACTTAAAACGCTGCTTGATGATTATTATGCGGATGCGATTAACTGGTGCATTTCGCATCTTTAATTCCGGGGACACAATACCTATCTAAGTTCTGGAATCGCCCGCATTTCTTAACAGGCGAAGCGATTGTCAGAGCGAATGTTATAAATCAAGGCGCCATGTTCAAACATACAGATGCAGGGCAGCGACACGCTGCCCTGTTTGGTTTTTGGCCTAACGAAAATTCAGATAATCTAACCCGCAAGCACATCCTGGGCTATCTTCCTTTAACCGCAGCTGTGGCAACGCTTTGGCGGATGATCGCCCGACCTGTATCGATGAATTGACCCTAAATTCCAAACCACGGCGCACTGAGAAATCCGGGTTAGCTGCCACCGGCTTTTTTGTAGAGTTCCTGTGCCTTTTGCTTGGTGTAGCTGGTTGCATCCTGGACTTTTAGTTTGGTTTTATACCATACCAGCTTGGTTTTACTGGTAAAACCCATAACCTTGTCACCCTCATTGAGCTGCTCACCCTCATCAGCAAGCACCTCATGTACAAGCATGCCGTCCTGTGCAACGAATACTGTATTACTGTTCATAAGATCATCGTAATCAGAATCAATGGATATTTTAGCAACCGTCACGCCTGCATTTTTTTCAGAACTGGTTAGCACTTCTCCGATTTCAAGCTCGGATGCCAATACCCGCTTTCCACTAAGGTCCGGAGAGCCTTCAAAAACGACGTTGTAGACCTTGTCAGTGGAAACATCGTCCAGCAGTGTGGTTGATGTTGTCGTTGTACAACCGTGTAATAGAGCGGCAACGCTTAGAATCAGCAATTTACGCATATATTATTCTCCAATAATTATATTAATGAATGCCTTAAGGGCGACCTTGTCATAGCTAAACAGGTGTCTATTCTAAACCAACAGCTGTCCAGAATTAAATGTTTTCACGTTCAATCGCACGATAACCAATATCACTGCGATAAAAAGCACCCTCAAAGGAAATTGCCTCGACGGCTTTATATGCATTCAGCCGAGCCTGACTGACGCTATCGCCCAGGGCAGTGACGCACAGTACCCGGCCGCCACTGGTTACATTCTGACCATTTTTAATTTGCGTACCCGCATGGAAGACTTTTGTATTCGCATCCGTGGCACGGTCCAAACCCGATATCACCATGCCTTTTTCGTAGTTCTCAGGATACCCCTCAGCAGCCAGAACAACACCTAATGCTGCTTTTTTATTCCAGTCGATCTTTTTGTCCCGAAGTTCTCCATTTACTGCGGATAAGCACAACCCAACAAGGTCGGATTCGAGCCGCATCATTATCGGCTGTGCTTCGGGATCACCAAACCGGCAGTTGAACTCAATGACATTCGGCACGCATTGATTGTCAATCATAAGGCCGGCATAGAGGAATCCAGTGTAGTGGATTCCATCTTTCATCAGCCCGTCTACAGTCGGCAAGATGACTTGCTGCATAATTCTCTCGTGGATGACTTCATCGACTACGGGCGCGGGCGAATACGCACCCATACCACCCGTATTTGGTCCGCGGTCCCCATCATCCCTGGCCTTGTGATCCTGCGAGCTGGCTAACGGTAAAACTGTCTTACCGTCAACAATACAGATGAAACTGGCTTCTTCTCCAGTTAAGAATTCTTCAATTACAATACGATTGCCTGCTTCACCAAACCGATTGCCAGCAAGCATGTCGGTGGCAGCGTCGATCGCCTGCTGAGACGTGTGAGCAATAATCACTCCTTTGCCCGCCGCGAGCCCATCGGCTTTAACCACCACAGGTGCATCAATTTTTTGTATATAATCACGGGCCTGATCAAGATCCTCAAATGATGCATAGGCGGCGGTCGGAATCTGATGTCGAGCCAGAAACGCTTTTGTGAATGCCTTCGATCCTTCAAGCTGTGCGGCTTTTGCCAGCGGACCAAAACAAGCTCTGTTCGATGCAACAAAACGATCGACAATACCGGCAACCAGTGGCGCTTCCGGTCCGACAATAGTCAGGTCTATGTTTTTATCATTCGCAAATTCCAGTAAGGCAGAAATATCTTCAGCCGCAATTGGCACATTCTCAACGGATCTTTCAGTTGCTGTTCCTGCGTTGCCCGGTGCGACATAAATTTTATTAACATAATCGCACTGGGAAACCTTCCATGCCAATGCATGTTCTCGCCCGCCGCTACCAATGATTAAAACTTTCATCATGTCAATGCCTGAAATGTCGCATGCCGGTAAACAGCATGGCCATATCGAATTCGTTAGCAGCGGCAATCACTTCATCATCTCGCATTGACCCGCCAGGTTGAATAACGGCCCTGATTCCAACCTCGCTTGCAGCATCGATACCATCTCGAAAAGGAAAAAATGCGTCTGAGGCCATGACCGAGCCTGCCACATCTAGACCCTCATCCGCGGCTTTTATGGCGGCAATTCTTGCCGAGTAAATTCGACTCATTTGACCTGCCCCAATGCCTATCGTGCGACCATTTTTTGCATAAATAATTGCATTGGATTTAACGTGCTTGACCACTTTCCAGGCAAACAGCATATCGTCAAGCTCCTGTTTCGTTGCCTGTCTTCGACTCACTGTTTTAACATCTACATCCGTTAATTTTCCCTCATCACGTTGCTGTATCAACAGACCTCCGCTGACTCGTTTGTAATCCAGAGTTTGAGCTGTTTGTGCCGGCCATTCACCGGTTTCCAGCACCCTGATATTAGGTTTTTCAGAAACCACTGCTTTTGCGTGATCACTCAAACCGGGCGCAATAATCACTTCAACGAACTGCCGTTCAACGATGGTCTTTGCCGTGTTCTCATCCAGTTCACGATTAAACGCAATTATGCCGCCGAATGCCGATGTCGGATCAGTCTGATGAGCCATGTCGTAGGCATTAAAAATATCTGATGAAATAGCGACACCGCAGGGATTTGCATGTTTGACAATCACACACGCTGGTTGCTGAAATTCTTTAACACACTCAAGTGCAGCGTCAGCATCGGCCACATTATTGTAGGACAGGGCTTTACCCTGTAACAGTCTGGCGGCTGCAAGAGAGCCCCGCATTGGTTGATGCTGGCGGTAGAACGCGGCCCGCTGATGCGGGTTTTCGCCATATCGCATGGGCATGATTTGCTCATACTGCATGCTGTAGACAGTAGGTAATGCATTCTCGTCTTGATTCAGATAATTAGAGATCAGGCCATCATACCGAGCGGTATGGGCAAAGACTTTTGCTGCCAGCTGTCTTCGAAGCTGCAAATCTGTGCCGCCATTAGTTCCTAGCTGTTGCATGATAGATGTATAGTCTCCCGCATCGACGACGACCGTCACATCATTGTGATTTTTTGCCGCCGACCGAATCATTGCGGGTCCGCCAATATCGATATTTTCGATTGCTGCTTTAAAATCGCAACCCTTGGCGATTGTTTCTTCAAACGGGTAGAGATTTACAACGACCAGATCTATGGCTTCAATCAGGTTATCGCTCATCACCTGATCATCCAGCCCGCGCCTGCCCAATATCCCGCCATGAATCTTCGGATGGAGAGTTTTAACCCTTCCATCCATCATTTCCGGAAAACCAGTATGGTCAGAGACCTGGGTAACGGTCAAACCATTTTCTATCAACAACCGGGCGGTGCCGCCGGTTGATAGTATTTTTATGCCATGTTGTTGTAAAAATTTGGCAAATTCAACAACACCGGTTTTATCCGAGACACTGATTAAAGCGCAACTGATTGCCTTTATGCCATCTGTCATACAAGTGGTACCTCAAAATTTAATTATGCAAACTAGAGAATAAGTCCGGAAGAAGCTGTGAAATCCAAGCTGATCAAAATCAATACTGAATCTGCACGCAAGCCTGACCATTGCGAGGGTTTTTCAAGCTGCTTCGCCGACCTCGAACTGCCGATTGACTCACCATGGTGTTGACGCATGATTTAATTAAACTGGATTTAGGCTGGCCTGTCATCGTTTCTTTTTAAGATTGCTTATTCAATAGAGTACTGTACGAGTTTCTTGCGCAAGGTATTTCGATTAATACCGAGCATTTTTGCAGTACGTGTCTGGTTTCCCAGATTTTTTTTCATGACCACCTCAATAAGTGGTTTTTCAACCTCTGCTATCACGCGTTCGTACAGCCCGACAGGATATTCGCCATCAAGATCAGTAAAATATTGCTCAACACACTGCTCCACGTGCTTGCACAGAGGCATTGATGGCTTGGATTTTTGATCAGTTGGCATCTATAATTTGCATCAGGCTGCAATTCGGGCTATCGCTACTTGTGTTTTAAAAAATTCATCAGTCATTTTAAATTGCTGAGCAGAAGATTCAACCACATTGACGTTTTTTCTGAATTCATTACTGCCTTTTATGCCTTTCGTATACCAGCTGATGTGCTTACGAGCCCTGCGAACACCTGAATATTCACCGTATAGACGGTACATTTGCTCAAGTACTGACAATAACAGCTGACCTCTTTCATCCACACCAGGATCACCAACAATTTTTTTGTCATTCAAATAGGCGGTGATTTGTTCAAATATCCAGGGCGCACCCTGTCCGGCCCGGCCGATCATCACGCCATCTGCGCCGGTATAATCAAGAACCTCTCGTGCTTTAGTCGCACTATCAATATCACCGTTAGCGATTACAGGTAATGCGACTGCCTGTTTGATTTGTCGAATAGTATCGAATTCTGCATCGCCCTTAAATCGACAGGCGCGAGTACGCCCGTGCACGGCGATTGCCTTTATCCCGCAACGCTGCGCAATTTGTGCAATTCGCACACCATTACGCTGCCGGGGATTTGTACCAGTGCGTATTTTCAGGGTGACTGGCACATTGACAGCATTGACGACGGCATCCAGGATACGTTCAACCTGCGGTTCATCAATCAGTAGCGCGGAACCTGCCAGTTTATTACAGACTTTTCTTGCCGGACATCCCATATTGATGTCAATAATTTGTGCTCCATCATCAACATTCAGCCTTGCCGCCTGCGCCATCATAAACGGATCGTGCCCTACGATTTGAACCGACCTGACAGTGTTATCGTCCAGATGCTTCAACCGCCAGCGTGTCTTTGAAGATTCATAGAGCATGGCATTTGCACTAACCATTTCACAAACCGCAAGCGAAGCACCATAGGTTATTGCAAGCCTCCTGAAAATTGCATCGCTAACGCCAGCCATGGGTGCTGCAAACACGGCATTTTCGAATCGATACGGACCTATGTTCATCTATTCTTGATGATTAACCAGATTCAATTGAAAACCACGCGCAAATTTATCCGGATGATTGATATTAAACACTAACTGTACATCCTGCCCGGGCGCAAGTTCAGTTAATGCCGGAACGGAAAATTGTGGATTCTCAGTAAGTTCAATTGTGCGCGAAGCAATAACAATATTGTTATCATCCGTCAAATCCAGTCTCAGTGTTGGCATTATTTTGTTTTCATCACTGAAGTTGATCAATTTAGCTGAGACACTCATGACATTCGGCATTGACGTGTGTCGCCTGACACTCGCATGTAATATTTCAAATCCTGAATTTTCAGGTGCGATCGCGTCATTGCAGGTCACGATCGAACAAACTGCCATCAACGGTGCCGATAAAAACCGGTACTGTAAAAGTTTTGAGTAGTTCGCGATAGCAATTTGCCAGATCAGCAACGCAAACAAGGCTACAGCAATCAGAGTGAATGGAAATGTTTTTGTCTTCTTGAAGCGATTTCTCTGTTTCTTCCAGGACTGTGCTTTTGCTGTAATAATCTCGGAAAAACCAGCCGCCTGGGGTTTCGTAATATTTAACCGGCTGTTTGAGCGTGGTCGTTCCAGGCGCTGATTATTTAATGTACTCAACTGCCCGGTTACTACCTGCCTGTCCGCTCGAGGCAGCTGCTCAGGTGTCGGCTGCAAACGACTCGAACTGCCATTTTGACTCCGATCCGGTGCCTTATCTGCATGTCCAGATTGTGGATCAGCCGTATAGTTCTCAACTGATGGCCACTTGTCTTCGGCCGTGTTGTCTGGTTCTGCTGTTTTGTTATCACGACCGCCGGGATTCTGATTTTCGACATCAGAATCTGTCATGCCGATTTCGCCTGATCTCTCCAGTCCCGGGACGTTCGGCTGCTCAGAATCGTCAAATATGGAGATCTGAGGCATAAAATCATCGGTTTCGCTATTTTCGGCTGAGGGACCGGAGCCAGTACCCGGTGTTTGCTCAACCGAATCATCTTCACCAGGTTCCCCTGCACTAACGAAATCCTCAGGCTTAATTTCATTTGTCCTGCAGTCAAAAACTTTTCGACAATGTCCACATTTCGCCCAACCCTCACTCGCGTCAATGTCAGACACGGCTGCACGAAACATTGTCGTGCAGTGAGGACATTTGCAGTACAGGTGTAAAAAGTCAATTGTCACACTGTTTACC
>JAHEKD010000402.1 GCA_024638545.1 Gammaproteobacteria bacterium | reverse complement strand
GTATTTCGAAGCCGGCTCCTTCGATGGCGGAGCAAATCTCAGCCAATTTGTAACGCCGGTAGTGACCAGCCTTGATATCTTCTCCCGACCACAGGGCCTGAAAAGCCGGCACCGTTGCGTATAAGTTGCCTTTCTCGGCTATCAGTGTATTGATGGAGCGAAGGAAACCCATGTCATCTTCTATATGCTCGATCACGTCAAAAAGGCCAACAGCCGGCAATGTATGTTTTTTAAATCCCGCGGTTTTAGTGGTAGCGCATATCACATTCTCCACACCGCGATTTCGGGCGTTCACAGCACCCTCCCGGCCAGGCTCTACAAGCACCACATCATAACCTTGTTCAGTCAGCCCACGAGAGACATATCCATTACCCCCTCCTACATCGAATATAGCCCCTCCGCCTAAGGGCGGAAATAGTCTTATTACCGAATTGATTACATTATTTCTGTGCCGAAACCAAAAAGAAGAGTCTTCTACCGAGAAGCAACTTCCATGACCGAGTGGAGGGTATGAAATATTTTCTTCATCGAAAGCATGCCAGATACCATCCGCACCCTGTGTCAGATTTGTACTAATTGAGCGGATGTCCAGCATGCAATATCCAGTAAAATGGAATAGTCGTTGATTTCGGGCTGCCAGGCTAATAGAGCTCAGATTATAAAATTATCACGCCAGCGCATTAACCGCTTCATCAATCACAAAGGACTGGTGTTCTTCCAGACCCAGCCATAATGGCAGCCTGACCAGCCTGTCACTCATAATATCAGTATGAATCATTGCGCCCGAGACCTTTCCAACCCGCCTGCCCATCGGCGCGGAGTGCAGCGGTATGTAATGAAAAACCGCTCCAATCTCTTTTTCTTTTAACTTATTAATAAATTCTGTTCGGGATTCCAGGTCCGGCAGCAATAAATAATACATATGTGCATTGTGTGCACAATGGTCGGGGATAATGGGGCGACGAATTTTTTCCTGTTGTTCCAATTTCTCGAATGCCTGGTGATATTGGTTCCATATCGACAGTCGCCTTTGTTTTATATCGCCGGCATTCTCCATTTGAGCCCAAAGAAAAGCCGCAATCATTTCGCTGGGTAAGTACGACGAACCAATATCCTCCCAGGTATATTTATCGACCTGGCCACGAAAAAACTTGCTCCGATTAGTGCCCTTCTCTCTTATCAGTTCAGCGCGCTCAATAAATTCCGGTGAATTGATCATCAGCGCGCCACCTTCGCCTGAAATGATATTTTTTGTCTCGTGAAAACTCAGTGCGGATAATTGACCAAAGCTGCCCAGCGGCTGACCTTTATAGAAGGACCCAAGCCCTTGGGCATCATCTTCGATCACCAACAATCCATTCTGTTTAGCAATTGAATTGATAGCATCCATCTCACAGCCCACGCCCGCATAATGTACCACCATGATGACTTTGGTCTTTGGCGTGATTGCCTGTTCAATCTTTGATTCGTCTAGATTCATAGTGTCCGGTCGAATATCGACAAATACCGGCACTGCACCACGCAAAACCACTGCATTTGCAGTCGAAACAAAGGTAAAAGATGGCATTATCACCTCATCACCAGGCTCCAGACTAGTCAAAATCGCGGCGATCTCCAGGGCCGCTGTACAGGAGTGGGTCAACAGGGCTTTATGGCAGCCAATCTCCTGTTGCAGCCATTTATTACAGCGGTTTGTGAATTTTCCGTCTCCGGCCAAGTGACCAAAGCCATGGGCCTGCTCTATATAACTTAACTCGTTACCAGTCATATAAGGCTTATTAAATGGAATCTTCATCGTAGATAAATCCGGTATATTAGTGCAATGCCCGCGTTTATAAATTGGAACGGGCTCCAGATTATCCCTGGCCCAAACGAGCAATGCGCATTAAGTAAAAATAATTAATTAGCTTATAAGGATTCAAAAAACTTAACATTTTTAGGATTAAAGATTTTCAGTTAAGTCAAAATTCCTGAACGCACATAAATTAGCCTTTGTGTCCCGATATTTAAATTTATTAAACATTATCCACTCGTCACTATTATTTAAAGCACGAGGCAGTAACTCCGCAATTTTTTTAGAAGTTTCCGGATGTGTGAACCTGATTCTAGTTTTATTTAAGTCAGTTGCAGAACAAAAAGCAAAAACAATGGATCTTTTACTACCTGCGACTTGCAAATTATGTTTGACCCACCTATCAGTATCCCAGCCTGGCTTTGCAGCAGTGTAGTATGTTCCGTGAACACTAAACATGCCTACTTTCTTGTATGTTGTAGGTTGGCGTCTAAAAATTTTATTAAATAATGATAAATGATTGTAATGCTCATGGTACCAAAGACCAACGCCTTGCACGTTTTTATATGGACTCACAATTGAAGAAATATGGCCGATAAGGCTTCGCATCTGGGCAGAATTTACAAGAAATTTTTTTGTATGTATATCAGCGTTATTTTTAACAATTACAGTTGCAACAAGCAAATAAACCAGCAGAATCATCCCTATTGCAAAATCTCTTTTACGCTTAAGACTTATATCTGCATTACTTATCGCCAGAATTGCATATACTAGTAACAGATGAAATTGTATTACTAATGCCGTGCTATAAGAATGATACCGAGCACCCAATATAAATATGCTTGTAAACCAAAACCCAATACTCAAAACCAAGACAATAACGATAGGGTAAATATCAATTTTTCTACTTTTTCGCAGTATTGATAAAATCAAAACTGCTGCTAGAGAAAGTACTGAAGCGATCCACAGGACTTCCCGACTAAAGAACTGGTTTGTTACACGCGACTTCACATATCTAATTACAATATTCAAGTCATCTACGCGCGCATAACCACGGGCAACTTTGGCATTTATTGCATCAAGTTGATGAAAAAGAATAAAGCCAGTTGCCACGAGAACTGGTATCACAAATACGCCGCAGGTTATCGCATATTTCTTGTAAATATTAAACGGATTTGAGTTTTTGCGTGCTTCATACACCATCACTCCGATCGAGATTAATCCATATAACGCGAATCCACCCAGAGTCATAACCGGATAAGTCATTCGGTACAGCAATAGAATTGCCAGGGAAAAACCAGCGAAGACTGCAAATGCTCGTCGCATGAACCAACGTGCTTCAACAAGTGAGATTAATAATATCCCGTAAATCCAAATAGCAACACTTTCAAGCCAAAAATCAGATATGCTGCGCACCAGCCCAAACAAAAGAAATGTGGGAATAATTGCCAATGACAGCAAAACTCCTAACGCCCTACTCTGTCTTGTTTCCGCTACCCAAATAATCAGGAAACAGTAGATCGCCATAAAAAACGTTGCTTGTGGCAAATGTGCCGTAGTTGTAATTGACTGGATTTTATGCGTAAGAACGGCGACCGCCATGGCCATAGAGTGTGGCTCAGCGAGTATCCGGCTAATTGTTGCCCAATAACCTTCAACTCCAAGACTCTGCGAGTAGCGAATAAATTTTCCGATGTAACTAATGGAATCAAAATAAAGGAACCCAACTGATATCAATTGAAAGTGATAACTAAGGGATAC
>JAHEKD010000011.1:1720-14356 GCA_024638545.1 Gammaproteobacteria bacterium | reverse complement strand
TAGTGAAATCAAAGAATCTTTCTATGCTCTACACCATCAGCGAAACGTCACTTCAAACCCGTAAAAAAAACATTTTCTTGAGCGCGCTCCTTAGTCTGGTGTTGGCTGCCGTTATTACCGCAGCACACTATCAATACCCAGAGACATTCAATGATATGTTTTTTTGGTCCGTTATTATCGTGGTAGTCATTTGTAATCTTGTCAATTACTACCGTTATCGCCGTTACCTGCGTCTGGTCAAAGATCATCGAATTGAAATTGACGGCGATAAAATCGTCTTTTTTACCGAAACTGAAAAATCCGTGCTGGATACTAAAGAAATTGTTGCACTGACTTTTTATCGCAGGAAGGGACAGGTTGGACACATTCAACTGAAACTGAAGAATAATCGGGGTATACGCCTGGAGGGTTATACCGATTTAGAGCGGTTGGGCGGCGCTATCGCAGACCGGATTCCCAAAGAACAGGTGGTCGGCAGAGAGCCCTGATCGCCACTCGCCATAACAGTTCGCCTGGCCAGGGTTCGCGGCACAGGGAGTAGACACTGCAGCAATTTCAGCTATAAAAGGCCGTGCCCATCTTGAGCAGAACCTGTGGGCACTTGACCTGACCTTGACTGATGAAGAATTGGCTCGTGTCAATGCTGCATTTCCGATGGGTGCGGTAGCAGGACCGCGGTATCAGTTGTTGTCAATAACCGCAGGACAGCGCGTATCAGGATACAGCGGCAACATGGCCAGACTGCCTTTGCAAAATCAACGCAAATATAGCAACTGGTGGTCAGGGTAGATCTCAGAACCGAAAACAGAAGTTGAACAACAGTAAAACTTCCGCCACCTGATAATGGCATGCACATTCGGGACAAAGCGTCAGTACAGCAGCGGAATTTTTCCGTCACGAATTGATGTGAGATGAATTCGTCCGAACTTAAAACCTTATTTGAGTCCCGCTCTGATAAAATAGACGCTGCTGCTCGATAAGCTAGACATAATGTTCCTCTGATGGGCACGATAACTTCACACAACAGGAGAATGACCATGCATAAATTTGAAGTACTACAACAACAACTGTCAGAGGGACGGCTGTCACGCCGTAACTTTATTAAACAGGCAACGGCGCTGGGCCTGGCATCGGCGATACCGGCTGCAATTCTTATTGAGGACGCAAAGGCGGGCGCACCCAAAGTAGGTGGTCGATTGCGCCAGGGACTCAGTGGCGGTAATACGGCGGATACGCTGTTCGGTGTCCTGGGGCATGGCGATTGCCATCAGGTTAATGTGCAGTGGCAGCTTTTAAACAACCTTACCGAAGTGACGGGCAGCGGAGAGATTGCCGGTGATTTGGCAGAAAGCTGGGAAGCTTCGCCAGATGCCGCCACCTGGACATTTAAACTACGAAAAGGTGTTGAATTTCATGACGGCAAGTCATTTGATTCCGCTGATGTGGTGCACTCACTCAATGTGCATCGTGGTGAGAACTCGCGTTCAGTGGGTAAGGCGCTGGTGCAGGATATTGTTGATATTAAAGCTGACGGAAAACACACGGTTGTTTTTACACTGGCCTCCGGTAATGCGGATTTCCCGTTTACGCTCTCGGCCAATCCGTTTCCTATTGCGCCGGCGGGGAGCATGGATGAAGAGTGGATGAAAGGCATAGGAACCGGACCCTATACGCTGGTTGACTGGGAGCCTGGGGTGCGTGCATTCACCAGGCGAAATCCTAATTACCACAAAGACGGGCCGTATTTCGATGAGGTTGAGAGCCTGGCAATTACTGATATCGTGGCCAGAATGAATGCGATTCGCACCGGCTCTGTTGATGTGGTCGACAAGCCTGATTTGAAAACCCTCGCATTACTGGAAAAAATCGAAGGTTTAAATATTCAGGAAATTGGTGGCAACGTGCATTACACATTCCCCATGCTGGTCGACCAGCCGCCATTTGATAACAACGACATTCGTCTGGCAATGAAGTATTGCGTGGATCGGGAAACAATGCTGCAGACGGTGCTCAACGGCCATGGATATCTGGGCAATGATCACCCGATTTCCAAAACGCAACGTTATTACAACGCAGAACTGCCGCAACGTCAATATGACCCGGAGAAAGCGCGCTACCATCTGAAACAGGCCGGACTTGAGCGTTTTGATATTGATTTACATGCCACCGACATTTATGCCGGTGGTCTGGATGCAGCGGTTTTATTCCAGGAGAGGGCTGCCGCAGGCGGCATCAATATAAATATCAAGCGGGAACCCACTGATGGGTACTTCATCAACATCTGGAATAAGGTGCCGATCTGCGTATCTTTCTGGAGTGGCCGCCCGACAGAGGATTTAATGCTGACGCTGGCTTTTTCAAAGGATTCATCATGGAATGAAACGCATTGGAATCACGATAAGTTTGAGCAGTTATTGATTGCGGCGCGTGCTGAACTTGACGAATCAAATCGCAAGACCATGTATGGTGAGATACAGCAGATCATTAGAGATGAGGGCGGCATGATTGCCCCGGTCTTTGCCAATGTGATCAATGTCGTCAGTGATAAAATCGGCACACCAGAGCATATTTCCAGTATCTTCTCTGTGGATGGCTACAGAAATACTGAAAGATGGTGGTTTATATGATCTGACTTGAGAGTTTCTTTAAATGAAGCACTAGCACCAATTTGTCATCAGGATTTTGGAATTTTGAGTCAGATACCAAATAGGACAGCATATCGTTATTCTGTATTTGCAATATTGAACATAACGCCTTGAACCGTAGCCCCTGCTCTAAGAATCGGTTCGCCTGGTGGAAAATGCGGGCTGGCGTGTGAATTTGGAACAAACTTAGCTGTTTTCATCATCAATACTGTCACCAGGAAAGAGAGGCTTGCCTGACCATAAAAAATCCGCGCCAGTGGGGATCATGCAGTTATCTGATCAGTTCACAACCATATACTTATCGGACAGTTTAATTTAATATTCGCTGCGATCAAATAGTCAGTATCGCTAATTTCAAATTGCTATATGTCGTCACAAGCCAATACAACAAGTAAGATCATTCCGCTGGAATCCATGCGAGGTCTGGCTGCGTTCATGGTTT
Organism: Gammaproteobacteria bacterium; assembly: GCA_024638545.1. Classification (GTDB taxonomy): domain Bacteria; phylum Pseudomonadota; class Gammaproteobacteria; order Arenicellales; family JAHEKD01; genus JAHEKD01. The sequence goes on along the minus strand of JAHEKD010000011.1, from coordinate 11,269 downwards.
TTCTTTTCCATTTTATTCTTGGTTTTATGCCGCAGCGCCACGGACAGGAATCTGCCAGTGCCATACCCGGCGGAAATCTCATGGAAACACCGTTTTTCTTCCTAATAAACGGGCACGCTGCAGTCACATTTTTTTTCGTTTTGTCAGGATTCGTATTGTCCTACAGCTACTTTCGAAAAGGCAGCTGTGTCGGCCTTATTGGATCAATTATTAAGCGATGGCCACGGCTATTTCCAATTGCACTGATTTCCACGCTATGTTCGTGGTTACTGATACATTACGGTCTCTACAGCTATTCTGAAACGGCAGCAATTACGAACTCACAATGGATGGCGCGGTTTGCACACGCCAGAGGTGACTTCCTGAATTCAACATTAGGTGATGCATTCATGCAGGGATTCTTTTTCACCTTTTTCAGAGGGGATGAAAACCTGAATACGAGCCTGTGGACCATGCACTACGAGTTCATCGGCAGCCTGCTCGTATTTGCACTGGTACCCATACTCAACGGTATGCGTGCCGCCTTGGCGGTGATCATATTCCTGATTTTCATGCTGGCAGCGTTTTATATCAGCGTCTACATGTGTGCGTTTATCATGGGCTGTTTTTTAAGTTATTACCGATGTCAAATCACACACTACAAATCCGTATTACCGCTTAACAGATTCATGCTCTCAGTCAGTCTGTTGTTTATTATACTGGCGTTTGGGTATACTGAACCGGGCAGGGGTTTTTACAGCTTCATGCAGATGTCTGATGCATCCATGATGCGACCTACAAGAATATTGATCCACAGCATTGCCGCAGTTGTTCTGATAGAAATAATTCTGAACTACGAAACCGTTTATGCGTTATTTAACTCCGCTGTGGGTCGTTTTTTAGGACGCTGCTCTTTTGCACTATATGTTATTCATGTCCCTTTGATTTTCTCATTTTCAAACTATATCTTTTTGACTTTTCTTGATCAGTTTGGCTATCGGTTTACAGTGCTGCTCACATTCTGTCTGTCGCTTTTTCTGTTATTCTTGGTATCCTGGATGATGACCCTCCTGGATGAAAGATGGTGTCGGTATATCAATCGTAATGTAAAAAAACTGATTTAACCCGCATTTCTCATCGGACTACGTAGCGAGACGGTTAAAGGATGCGTCCTGTATGGGTTTTACGACCAAAGGCCGGCATTATGTTATCAGCATATGTGCCGGCACAAGGGCCCGCAGGCATCGTTGACACGATGTCGAGGACCCTGACCGAGTAAAATGCCCACAGAGCGTGGCAAGGGACCGTCGCAGTAGTAGGGTGGTGAGAAATGCGGGTTAAACCTTTTATATCTATGCACTGAATCAAAGTGTAGTTAAGTGGGTGGGATCTTTATGTGCAAGCGCCTGAAAGTTTTCCTGGAAGCGCTTACCCAATAGCTGATGCCGATTAATCATGCAAACATGACTGCAGATTCTTTTCAGTGACCGCGCAATTATTTGCCGTGTTTGTAATTCATCCCAAGACGTGATTTGATCGCATTCTTTACCGCTCTGCGGCACTGTTGTGAATTGACCAGAATATTGATTAATTTATAGACACTATTATCCGAAGGTGATGATCCGACCAACTTGTATACCTCCCGGGCGTGAGCACTGCGCCTGGCTAGTATTATGAAATTGTGGGCGATCCCCACCTTTCCGAATACATTAGTACGCGGCTTGCAGTCTATAGCAAATACCTCGTTATCTTTTTGCAAAAAATTTTTTGTATGTGGATCATCATGCAAATATCCGTTTGCATGCAGTATTTTCATGATGTCCATCATACCCGGGTAATGATCAACAGAAATTTCCTGGCCATCTCTGTATTCATAAATGATCCTGGAATCAACGACCATGCCGAATTTGCGCTTTTCAAGTGCTGCAACAGGTTCAACTGCATTGATATTCAACGATTTGAGTAATAATTGAGACTTCAGGTCCCTTACCACTTCACTGTCCCTGTACAAAGTTGTGAATCGAATCCACATGCTCTTGTTTTTATTGTTCGGTATCTTGACAACATATTGCTCGTCCTCAAAATCTATCCTGTTAACATGGCTTCTGTGATGATCCCGCAACACACACTCGGGGCGCTGGTGATTGATTTCAAGTATTTTTTCTGCCTGGACTCTCCCGCAGGCAGGGTGATAGATAGCCCAACCGTCACGGGAAATGGTTTTAATTTTCATATCCAGTTTATTGTATACATATACAACTCTAATTTAATAATTTATATTCACATATTTTGAGTGTCTTTTAATCGGTTGAGTTGATACTGATCGCAGCAGTAGTGGTGACTTTTGAGCTAAAGTATTGCGATCGAACTTCGACCCGAAATTAGGCAACGTTCTGATTTAAGTGCCCGGAGCCGGAAGGTAAAATTATGATTCGATCTTATATCAATGGTGAATATAAGGACTCAACGTCTGGAAAAACATTTGCGAACATCAATCCGGCAACCGGACAGAAAATTGACCTGGTAGATCAGGCCGATCAGGCGCTGTTTGATCACGCGATCAAAATTTCACAGCAGGCATTCATCGAGTGGTCCTCAATGACAGGCGCACAAAGGGGTCGGATTTTATACAAGGCAAGTCGGTTGTTGAGAGAACAAAACGATGAGCTGGCCAGGCTTGAAACCTTGGATACGGGCAAACCTCTGCAGGAATCCCTGGTCGTAGATATCAGTTCCGGTGCCGACTGTATAGAATATTACGCGGGGGTGGCATCTTCAATAAATGGTGAGTATTTAAATTTGGGTAAGTCATTCGCTTATACCCGCCGAGAACCGCTTGGGATCTGTGCCGGTATTGGTGCCTGGAACTATCCTATTCAAATCGCCTGCTGGAAGTCTGCACCGGCGCTTGCCTGTGGTAATGTGATGTTATTTAAACCCGCAGAGTTGACGCCTGTAACAGCCACCAGGCTGGCAGAGATATATACGCTGGCAGGATTGCCTGATGGTGTTTTTAACGTTATTCAGGGGGATGCGGAAGTAGGCCAGATGATGACATCGGATTCAAGAATCAGTAAAGTCTCGCTAACCGGTGAAGTGGGCACAGGGAAAAAAGTCATGCAGGCCGCTGCAAAAACGCTGAAATCTGTCACTTTGGAACTGGGTGGTAAATCTCCGTTGATCATATTTGAAGATGCGCATATCGATAATGCTGTATCTGCGGCCATTATGGCGAATTTCTATACCCAGGGTGAGGTCTGTTCCAACGGTACCCGCGTGTTTGTGCACAAAAAGATTTTGGATGTTTTTATAGACAAGCTTGTGGCACGGGTGTCACAGATGAAAATAGGTGACCCGTTGGACCCCGAAACGCATGTTGGTGCGCTGATTTCGAGCGCCCACATGGAAAAAGTGCTGAGTTATGTCGAGTCCGGAAAAAAGCAGGGCGCAAAACTGTTATGTGGAGGATACCGCGTGACTAAAGATGGCCTTGATAGGGGCAATTTTGTTGCGCCGGCTGTTTTTAATGGCTGTGAGGATGATATGCAAATTGTAAGAGAAGAGATCTTTGGGCAGTGCTTGCATTTGAATCTGAACAGGATGTGATCCGCAGAGCTAACGATACTGAATTTGGACTGTCGGCGGGTGTTTTTACAAAAGACATCCAGCGCGCGCACAGGGTAATTAACCAACTCCAGGCCGGCACTTGCTGGATAAACAATTACAATATCACGCCCATAGAAATGCCTTTTGGTGGCTACAAGCAGTCCGGCATCGGCCGTGAAAATTCACTCGAAGCCATTCATCACTATACTCAGGTCAAAAGCGTATATGTCGAAATGGGCAATGTGGAGGCCCCCTATTGAGAACAGAACATGCATAAGTCAGATCAAAACAGGTTCAACATTTCAGACCAGTCGATACGTGATGAGATTTTTGATGTGGTTGACAGTAATGATGAAGTGATTGATCAACAGCCTCGTCATATTGTTCATGAAAAAAAGTTATTGCATCGCGCCGTCCATGCGCTTGTCTATGATGTAAATAATCGCTTATACCTGCAAAAACGTTCGATGAGCAAGGATACAAACCCGGGGCTCTGGGATACCTCTATGGGTGGCCACCTTGAGTCCGGTGAATCTTATGATCAGGCTGTAATTCGCGAGACTTTCGAGGAATTGGGCATTGTGCTCGATGAAGTACCTGAAAAACTTTTTAAACTCCAGGCGAGCAGGAATACGGGTTATGAGTTTATTTGGGTCTACAGAATTTTCCACAGCGGTCAAATAGCGCACTGCCAGGTCGAGATTTCACAGGGAATGTGGATAGAACCTCACAAGCTGACAAACTGGATGTTACAAACTCCGGAATTATTTACGCCTAGCTTGTCTGTTATTCTGAATAAATATCAGCAGGTCGCGTCATGACCGCTGCTCAATCACCACTGATCGGACTAACGGTTTACAGCTCAGAAGACCGGTATCAGTATTATCCCAGGGATTATGTGTCTGCGGTACGCCTTTGTGGTGGCATACCCGTACTCTTGCCGCCAGGTGAGTCCAACACTGAAAAACTGATTGACTTGCTTAATGGCATAATATTAACTGGAGGCGGTGACATTAATCCAGTGCACTATGGCGGAGATTTACATTCACAGATCTACTGGGTTAATGATGATCAGGATAAGAGTGAAATGAATATTGCAAAGATTGCGCTCGATCAAAAAAAACCGGTGCTCGCCACATGCAGGGGTATGCAGGTAATTAATACCTTACTGGGCGGAACACTCCATGCTCATCTGCCTGATAATTATGGTAACGCGGTTTTACATCGACTGGAAGAAAATCTGGCTGTTGATCATGATGTAAGACTTAAGAAAGATTCAGCCCTGGCTAAATTACTGGGTGCAGTAGAGTTCCCGGTAAAATCCTGGCACCATCAATCAATTAAGGAACTCGCAAAAGGGTTCCAGGCGGTAGGTTTTGCTGAAGATGGCGTGATTGAGGCAATTGAATCTGATGCTTACCCGAATTTAATCGCAGTGCAGTGGCACCCTGAAATCGCGAATGAGAAAAACGGTCTGCAGAAAAAGTTATTTCAAAACTGGATAAATAAATGCAGCTAATGCACTTACTGTCTGCCGGGCTGGGGAGGCTGGCGGGAAAAGAGAGCATGCATTCCCGGTCTGACAAACGGCTACTGCCTGTAGCAGTCTTTTAATTCCTCGGCGATCAGCCTGATTCCGGTTTCGACAATATCCGGATTTCCGGCATAACTCAAACGGATACACTCATGCTTATGCTGCCAGTCATCCGACTCAAGTCCGGGAAAGAAATGTTCACCGGCGACAACAAAGATACCCCTGGATTTCAGGCGACGATAGAGCTCCAGCGTCGAAATCGGCAGATTTTTAAACCAGAGCCATAGAAAAATTGCGCCTTCGGGCTGATGAATTAAGACCGGTATATCGCGCATATAGTGTTTTACCCAGTTTGCTGCTTCCTGCATGCGCTGCCGGTAATAGGGCCTGATTACATTTTGACTTAATTTAAGAATCTTGCCGGATTTAACCAGTGAGTTAACCAGTGCAGGCCCCGTACTGCCGATTGCGAGCTGATAGATGGCGTTCAGGTGTGATAGCATCTCGATAGTGTGCTCATTAGCAATTACAATGCCAGTGCGAACGCCGGGTAATCCAAGCTTTGAAAGGCTAAAACACAGGATAATATGCTGATCCCAGATAACGCTCGCATTATTAAAAATAATACCCGGAAAAGGAATGCCATACGCACCGTCAATTATTAGCGGGACATCCTGCAATTTTGCAATTTTCGAGAGTTTGTCCAGTTCACTGTCGGTGATAACATTGCCGGTTGGATTTGTTGGTCTTGAAACACAAATAGCGCCGATCTCCTTTAAATCAGTTAATGCATCAAAATCAACTCTGTATTTGAAATAACCATCGTTTTTATATTCTATCGAGGGTCTTGTGGATTTAAACAGCTCTCTATTATTGGCAATATCTGTATAGCCGATATATTCCGGTGCAAGTGGCAGTAAGATCTGCTTGAAGCTGCCGTTCGAATAGTCACCGCCAAACGCATTGAAGAGTGCGAAAAAGCTTGATTGACTGCCATTCGACAACGCAATATTCTTTGAGGTAATAGGCCATCCATAAGTTTGATTAAGCAATTCAGCCAAATTGTTAATAAATTCACTCTCTCCCTGCGGCACGTCGTAATTGCCAACCATACGATCGAAGGCCTTGCCGTCGTCGAGAATCTCTCTCATCTGTTTCCTGAAGCACTGCTGCATCTGGGGGATATGTGCGGGATTACCTCCGCCCAGCATGTAAACGGGTTTTTCGCTTTGGTAGGCACAACCAAAGTCCTCCATTAAATCGACGATGCCAGTTTTACGATTAAAAAATTTCCCGAAAGAGGAGAACTGCATGCCTGTTATGCAAGCTTAATTTATATTTGAATCTGTAGCGGGAACTTGTACGGCCAGAGCAGCTTCACTGATGTTTAGGAAATCAGAGAGAATGTTGACGGCTTCATTCAATAGAATATCCTCCTGGATAGAAAAATCGAGTTCAGAATCTTCCTCCAGAGATTTTAGATAGGTTTCCTTGTCGATTTCTTCCTGTCCTGTATTAGCTCGATAAAGGTTATAGCGGGCTAAGCGTTGCGAGTTAATTATTTCAGTACGCTGTTTTCTTTTTTCTTCAATGAGTGAGACGGATTTTTGTTTGCCAATTTCAAAATCAGATTGGCTCTGGGTCAAAATGTAGTGGAATCCGGGATCCTGCTCTATTCGCACTTCATGGTTCAACTTGAGTTTTTCAATAACATTATTATCAATGCCTGATTCGTAAGCCTGATAACGTGCAGGATTCACCATTGCCCACGGTATTGCGTTTTTGAGGGCACGTTCACCATGATCGTCAATGTCGAATGCGGTCGGATAGACAATGTCAGGCACAACGCCCCTGTGTTGAGTACTGTGACCGTTAACCCTGAAGAATTGAGCGATAGTCATTTTAAGCTGGCCAAGGGGTTCGGTTTTATCCCAGTTAAACTGATTAAGGTCGATAAGATTTTGAACTGTACCTTTTCCAAAAGTCGGTTCACCGATTACGATTCCGCGTTTGTAGTCCTGAATTGCTCCTGTGAGGATTTCAGATGCAGAGGCGCTGTTCCTATCTACAAGAACGGCCAGGGGGCCTGAGTAAAATAGATTGGGATCCGGATCCCGGTTGATATTCAGTTTTCCGCCAGTTTGAAGCACCTGCACGATGGGGCCGGATTTAATAAACAGTCCGGTAAGCTCGTTGGCCTCTGTTAGTGATCCGCCGCCATTGTTTCTTAAATCCAGAATAATGCCGTCAACATTATCTTCCAGACTTGTTAATAGTTTTTTTACATCGCGCGTGGTACTCCGGTAATCTTTGTCACCACGCTGGCGAGCATCAAAATCGCTGTAAAAGGTAGGTAATGTAATGACGCCTATGTTGCGCTCGATATTATTTTCTTCAACCTTAAACACTTCTTTTTTAGCGGCCTGTTCTTCCAGTTTGATTTTGTCACGAACAATAGCAATAGTTTTCGACATACCCTCGGCGGCGCCTTTAGGCAGGATTTTCAATCTTACGGTCGTGCCTTTTGGACCACGGATTAAGTCAACGACATCATCAAGACGCCAGCCAATTACGTCAATTATTTGTCCTTCTTCATCCTGGCCTACGCCAACGATTCTATCACCGCTCTTTAGCTGTTCACTGGTTGCAGCTGGACCGCCTGCAACAACGCGACGTACTTTGGTATATTCATTTTCCGGCTCAAGAACCGCACCGATTCCTTCGAGTGACAGGCTCATTCGAATTTTGAAATTTTCTGAAGTTCTGGGCGAGAAATAGCTCGTATGTGGTTCTACCGAAGCCGTGTAAGCATTAATAAACAGCTGGTATACGTCACTGGAGTTCAGCTGGTTTGTTCGTCTGCTCAGAGACTGGTAATTTTTTGTCAGGTTCTCCCTGATTTGTGAATCATCTTTTTCACCGGAAAGCTTGAGTCCCAGATAATCGTTTTTTACGCGTTTTCGCCAGGTTTCATCTAATATTTCCTGCGATTTTGCCCAGGGCTCGTCAACGCGATCGAACTGGTACTCCTCATCAATATTGAAATTAAATTCGCCCTCCAGGAGTTCTAATGCATAACCAACCTGTCTGTTTACCTGTTCACGATATCGATTGAATATAGTAAAGGCAGGGTTCAGGTCACTATCTTCAAGGGCGTCATCGAGGCGGTCGTAATACTTATTGTAACGATCAATATCAGCAGCCAGAAAATAGCTGCGATTGGGGTCCAGATCATTCAGGTATGTGTCAAAAATGACTCTTGACAGTTCATCATCAAGCGGTGTCTGCTTGAAATTATGACGACTGACAGTCTCAGTTACGATTTTTGTTATCTTCTGGAATTTTTTTTCTGTCGCTGAGTCATTAATCTCAATTTTTGCTGACAGCGTGGTTATCGCTGTAACCAGTAAAATGGTTACGCAGACTGAGAATGTTTTAAACATCTTGTGTAACGGATTCTAATTTATTGAATGGTAAGGTGATTCTAACTCAATAACCATATAAATTCAGGTAAAAATAGAGGGCAAATTTCACCTGCTGTTCATTCGATTTTAATGGTTTTGTATATTTCTTAAGCTTTTGGATGATAAATAAATTTATCAATATCTATTGTTTTTGTGTTTTTTTAATCTATCCTATGTGAAGGTTCAGTCACGATATACTGATCAGTAACTAAGTAAATGCATATTTTTCAGATAGTTAATTACGCAATCTCAAACAATTGTTAGGAGAAACAGGAGATGAAATCTAAAATTCTTGTAAAAGGGCTTATTCCGGCGCTCTTGTTAGGTGCAGTAGCGCTGCCTTCTCAGGCGAAAACACTGGTATTTTGTTCTGAGGGAAGCCCGGAGGGGTTCAATCCTTCGCTTTACACTGCAGGAACCACATTTGATGCAACTTCACGCAACATATTCGACCAGTTAGTCCTGTTCGAAAGAGGCGGAACCAGCATTGAACCCGGGCTGGCAGAGAGCTGGGACGTCAGCGAAGATGGCTTAGCATATACCTTCAACCTGCGCAAGGGTGTTAAGTTCCACACCACGGAGAGCTTTACGCCGTCCAGGGATTTTAACGCCGACGACGTCATTTACAGCTTCGACCGTCAGTTAAACCCGGATCATCCTGATCATAAGCTCTCAGGCGGTACCTATGAGTATTTCAGCGGAATGGGTATGCCGGATTTAATTACTGCCATTGAAAAAGTTGATGATCACACGATTAAGTTTGTCCTGAATAAACCTGAGGCGCCATTTCTGGCTAATCTGGGAATGGATTTTGCATCAATTTTGTCAAGTGAATATGCCGATGCCATGCGTGAAGCGGGCACACCTGAAAAAATTGATATCGATCCGGTGGGTACCGGTCCGTTTCAGCTCGTCGCCTATCAAAAAGACGCGGTAATCCGGTATAAAGCAAACCCCGATTACTGG
>JAHEKD010000011.1:0-1710 GCA_024638545.1 Gammaproteobacteria bacterium | reverse complement strand
CAACCTGGTCTTCTCAATCACACCTGATCCGGCCGTTCGTTATGCCAAGCTCAAGGCAGGTGAGTGTCACGTGATGGTCTATCCAAATCCAGCTGATCTTGAGTTAATGCGTGCAGACGAGGTCGTTAACCTGCTAGAAAAAGAGGGTCTGAATGTAGGCTACTGGGCATTTAATACGGAAAAAGAACCGTTTACAGATAAACGGGTTCGACAGGCGATGAACATGGCCGTCAATCGTGATGCCATTATCGAGGCGGTTTATCAGGGCGCGGGTGTGAAAGCGAAAAACCCAATCCCACCCACAATCTGGTCCTACAACGATGCCACTGTTGATTACGAATATGATCCTGAAAAAGCCAAGGAATTACTGGCCGAAGCCGGTTTTGCAGACGGTTTTGAAACCGATATCTGGGCTATGCCGGTACAGCGCCCGTATAATCCGAATGCCCGTAGGATGGCAGAAATGATACAGGCTGACCTGGCAAATGTGGGCGTTAAAGCAGACGTGACCACATTTGAATGGGGTGAATATTTAAAACGCAGTAAAGAGGGTGAACACCAGACAATATTGCTGGGCTGGACAGGTGATAATGGTGACCCGGATAACTTTTTGTATGTGCTGCTGGGTTGTGATGCAGCCTCGGGTGCCAATCGTGCGCGCTGGTGCCACAAGCCATTCGACGATCTTCTGCGTGAAGCCAAGCAAACATCCGATATCGCTGAGCGCACGCGCCTTTACGAAGAGGCTCAGCGGATTTTTAAAGAGGAGGCACCCTGGGCGACGATTGCCCATTCGGTTGTGTTTCAGCCCGTTAGAAAAGAAGTCATCGATTATCGTATAGACCCTTTTGGCGGTAATAAATTCTACGGTGTTGACATTGAAGAATAAACCTGGATGTCAGTAATTTTACAAACGATTAATCACGGACTGACTGAAAGTTAGTCCGTGATCGCGATTGAGGGGGAGGCTGTCATTTAGATGATTAAATTCATCCTGACTCGTGTAGGCCTTATCATTCCGACGTTCATTGGCGTAACGCTGGTGACGTTTATGCTGATAAGACTGGTGCCGGGTGATCCGATTGAACTGCTGGTGGGAGAGCGCGGCATCGATCCGGAACGTCACGCGGAACTGCGTGCTGATCTGGGTCTGGACAAACCTATTCTTGAGCAATACGGCATTTATATCAAGAGCCTGCTGCAGGGTGATTTTGGCAAATCGATTGTCACCAAAACCCCCGTCATCGAGGAATTTCTGACTTTGTTTCCGGCAACAATTGAACTATCGCTTTGTGCCATGATGATTGCAATTGCAATTGGTATTCCGATAGGTATTCTCGCGGCAGCGAAACGGGGCACTGTTTATGACTATGCGACCATGGGCTTGTCGCTGACGGGTTATTCCATGCCGATCTTCTGGTGGGCGCTGATTCTGATCCTGACGTTTTCCGTGACGCTGGGCTGGACGCCCGTCTCGGGACGTATATCGGTACTCTATTATGTCGAGCCGGTCACCGGATTCATGCTGATTGACACTCTGCTTTCAGATGAAAAAGGAGCGTTCATTTCCGCTGTCAGGCACCTCGTCCTTCCTGCCATCGCACTGGGAACCATACCGCTCGCAGTCATTGCCAGGATGACCCGATCTTCCATGCTTGAAGTACTGGGTGAAGACTACATTCGGACGGCAAAAGCAAAAGGCCTGCCAAC
>JAHEKD010000401.1 GCA_024638545.1 Gammaproteobacteria bacterium | reverse complement strand
TATAATTCATGTGCGAATGCGCGACACCAGCGCTGAAATGCAGCAGGATGCACTTGGCAAACTTGGCGTCAATATTATTTATGCCGCCTATTATTATTTTGAAAACCCGAAAGGGTTCATAGACTCGCTGACTGATCACATTGAAGCAAATCGTATTGAAGTCGATTCAATAGAGTTCTATGGACCTTACTTCGAGGAAGTTGATAATCGCGCCATCAATCTGCACCTGATACGCAGCTGGAAGACCCGGGCGATCATGTTCAAGCCGGATGGATCTGTCGTCATTCCGGCGGAGATGCTGTATAAGAAAAATGTGCTGACAATCAGAGGATCTTTTAAACCCGTTACAAAACTAAACGTGGACATGATTGAACAGGGTTTAAATGCTTTCGATAAACTGGACGATGTCTCGCGCGATAGCACCGTTGCGCTGGCTGAAATATCACTTAATGATATACGTGGGAACGACCTGCTGGTGCCTGAGGACGATTTGATTGCGCGGGTTAAACTGTTAAATCAGCTGGGTTACAGCGTGATGATTTCTGACTACACCCGCTATTTTTCACTACGCGCCTACTTCAGGCAATTTACGAACCTGCAAATCGGCATCGTCCTTGGCGTAATAAATGTCAGGCAGATCTTTGATGAAAAAAGCTACATCGGTGTCGAAGGTGGCATCCTTGAGGGCTTCGGAAAACTTTTTCCGGATCACACACGATTATTTGTTTATCCTGAACTTGATGAGGCGGGTGAGATCAATGACTACACTACGGTGAAGGTTCACGATCATCTAAGGTTCCTGTATCGCCATTTATTGGAAAATAATTTTGTCTTTGGCATTGAACCCAGTGATAAAAAATTATTTAAAATTTATTCGCGGGAAATTTTAAAGCAGCTTCCTCGCGGCCACGGAAGCTGGGAGGAACAGGTTGCTGAAGTTACCGCACAGGAAATTATTGAGAATAAACTATTTGGTTATCGCGGATAACCGCGGACCTCAGCTGTGATGAATGTCAAATTCTCCAGTTATGCTTAAGACAATCACGCTTTACACTGAAATAACGATTGGCTGGATTACTCAGTAATCGGCATAAGTGTTGCACAAGAGCATTAAAATAAAAAATCAGCAAGCGTATTATTAAATAATTCAGGTTTTTCCAGATGAGTATTGTGTGCGCTGTTTGGTATTACAGATAAGTGTGAATTAGGAATCTCAGTCCATAATTTATAAGGTTGGTCAAAGCAGTAACTACGGTCTTTATCACCCCATAATACCAATGTTTCCTGTTGGATAAATTTGAGATTTTCTTCGTTTTGCCACGTGTTCATGCCCAGCAAACAAGAACGAAATGTTTCAAAACTCGCGTTATTAGCCAGCTTTAATGCTTCTTGATAATCAGGATGATTGCTTCGCTCTAAAAACCAACTCGCTACTGTATTTTCAACATCCTTGCTCAATGTCTGCTTATTTAACTTTGCGATACTTGTTTCTATAGGTTCAAAGCGCCCGGGCATATTGCCATAGGGACCTGTACCATAAAGAATAAGTTTTTCTATGCGGCCTGGGGTCAATTTTACTAATTCTTGTGCAATCATGCCCCCCATCGAATGTCCAATTAAATCAAAATGTTGAATACCTGAAGCATCAATCTGCAGTTGTGCGGATTTGGCAAATTCGACAATACTGGCACAAGTCTTCTGATTTGAGGCTCGGCCAAATCCAGGAAGGTCAACAAAGAATAAATCAGCATGCCTTGAGAGCGTTTTTTGTTTGTGCCAATAATCGCGGCCGCTTAAAAAGCCATGCACGAAAACAAGGTTTGTCATATGCTTTTGAAAAAATCGGTTTGTCTAGCGCATCTGATCCGGAATTATCAGGGCCAGATCCGGAACGATCACTAAAATTATGAGTAACAGGAGCATCGCAGCCACAAAGGGCAAACAGCCTATGATGACATCACCAATGGTAATGTCATTACGCGCAAGACCTTGAATGACATATAAATTTAGTCCAACTGGCGGTGTCAGTACAGCCACTTCCATTGTGATTGTAAAAATTATGCCAAACCAGATTAAATCGAATCCAGCCGCTGATATCAATGGATAGAGTGTAGGCAGCGTTATGAATGTCATTGAGACGGGTTCTAAGAACATACCCAACACGATGTAGAAAATAACCACGAATAAAAGCACCATGTAGGGAGACAAGTCAAAAGCAATAAAGTAGGCGGTGAAATTTTGCGGTACTTGATAATAAGTAAACACAAATCCGAACAAAACGCCAGCAGATAACAAAAGACCTAAATATCCCATTGTTAGCATCGTGGATTTAATCGAGGCCAAAAAGGTCTGCCAAGTCAGTCCACCGAGCCAGACTGCTAGTAAAATAGTAATAAGACATGCGATACCGGCGGCTTCAGTCGGTGTTGCGATTCCGGTATATATTGAGACTGTAATTATCAGGCCTATTAAAATAATTGGAAGTATCGCTGAAAGTGCTGCTTTCCATGACATTACATCAGCCTCATCTTTATCAGGGATATCTTCAGGTTTTATGAGCCCCCATATCACCACAATAACTGCAAACAGAGAAACCATGATAATGCCAGGAATAATGCCTGCCATGAACAGGTCTCCAATCGATTGGTCGGTGACAATGCCGTAGAACAATAATATTAAACTGGGCGGTAGCAATACGCTCAGTGTTCCTCCTGCAGCTAAAACACCGCTCGATAATCGCTTACCATAGCCCAGTTTCAACATCTCAGGCAATGCAACCCCGCCGATAGTGAGTGCGCCCACCATGCTTGAACCGCAAACTGCACCAAATCCAGCACTCGCGCCAATGCTTCCATAGGCTGCAGAGCCTCTTACGGGTACTTTTTTATGCAGGAACATGTACAGATTTGGACCGATATTGGAGCGTCCTATTATTTCACCGAGCAAGACAAATAACGGTACGGCCAGCAAAATATAGTCTACCCATACCCCCCACATTTTTAACTCTGCTGTGACTAAAGACGTGCTTAAACTTTGAATATTTAGTAAAAATGGAATGGAGGCCGCTGCCAGTGCAAAAGGAATAGGTAAACCAATTACAATGAAAAATATGAGTAGAAAAAGCAATCCAAGGCCAACGGTATACCATTCCATTATTTTTTCTCCCTTGAGTTAGGTCGTATAAACTTTAAAATCGCATACATGCTGAAGACGATTAACGATAACATCACCGGAATCCAGAAGTACAGCCTCGGCCAGAGCAAAATCTCCGATGACGCTCCGGAAGAAATACTTTTTATCATTGCTTTTGTTGCGGCAGTCGCAAAAAATATTCCAATCAAAGACATCACCAAAAAATTTAGTCGAATTAAAACATTCGATACATGATCGGGTAATCTGTCTAGCATGAGCGTAACTTTAGGGTATGCATCTTCCTTGAGTGCATAGGTCAACCCCAGAAACGCGACAGGCAGTAATAACAATGCTGTCGCTTCGGTAACTGTCCCGTCTGGATTGTTGAATACATAACGCATAACCACGCCGTAGCTGATCCAGACTGCCTGAAT
>JAHEKD010000400.1 GCA_024638545.1 Gammaproteobacteria bacterium | reverse complement strand
TGACCTCCGACGGTGTCGCTGCCATAAATGGTGCAACCTGTTCGGGTGCAACAACGGCTGTTTTGAATAATGTGGTTGTGCCCAACGGAATAGTGATGATATCACCGTCAGCCACATCACCGGCACTCTCTACCATTGAGGATAACGGACTGTTTTTTCGAACAGCGCCTTCTGATGCGCGCCAGGGCGAGATCATGGCCGATGTGCTGGCATCACGAAATATAAACTCGGTAGCTTTAACGCATACGAATAATGATTATGGGAAAGGCCTGGCAGACAGTTTCAAAGCGGCTTTTGAAGCCGCTGGCGGTGAGGTGACTATCACCGCAGCCCATGAAGACGGCAAAGCTGACTACGCGGCTGAAGTTGGGGCACTATCGGCAGCCGGTGGAGACATGCTGGTAGTGGCCGGTTATCTGGATCAGGGCGGCAAGGGCATTATCCAGGCGTCTCTGGACAGCGGTGCATTTGATACATTCATGCTGCCGGACGGCATGGTGGGCGATTCATTAACCGGTAATTTTGGGACTGACATCGACGGTTCATTTGGCACTGTTCCGGGCACTGACAGCCCAGGTGCCTCGATGATGGGTACGATCACAGAAGGTATGGACTTTGGCGGTACTGACCCATATGTACCAGAATGCTATGATGCATCTGCGTTGATACTTCTTGCCATGCAGTCTGCAAATTCTTCTGACAGTGCGCAGTTCAAAGAGCATATCATGACCGTCGCTAACGCACCCGGCGAGAAAATTTACCCGGGTGAGCTGGCCAAGGCACTGCAGATACTGGCTGATGGCGGCGACATTGATTATGACGGTGGATCAGCAGTGGAACTGGTCGGCTCCGGTGAGTCAGCGGGTTCTTTTCGCGAAGTGGAAGTTAAGGACGGAAAATTTGAAACCGTAACCTATCACTAGGCAGCTGACCCGCAGTAATGATAAAAACGGTCAGAACATTGTTCTGGCCGTTTCTTTATGGGACAGATCAATGATCGCAGTTGATAATCTGCATATGCACTTCGGCGGTATCCGCGCTGTTGACGGCACATCACTAAATATAGAAAAAGGGTCCATAACAGGATTAATAGGTCCAAATGGTGCAGGTAAAACAACCCTGTTTAACGTTATAGCCGGTGCATATAAGCCTACTGCAGGTCGTGTTTACCTCGATGATGAAGATGTGACAGGTCTGGCCCCCCACGAATTATTTAAGAAGGGATTGCTCAGGACGTTTCAGATCGCCCACGAATTTTCAACACTCTCCGTACTTGAAAATTTGATGGTGGTTGCGGACAACCAGCCGGGTGAACGCCTGTGGGATGCCTGGTTTAATAATAAGCAGGTGCAGGCTTTTGAGGACCAGGTACGCGTTAAAGCACTGGAGGTCATTGAGTTTCTGGAGATTTCACATTTAACGCATGAACTCGCAGGCAATCTTTCCGGTGGCCAGAAAAAATTACTCGAGCTTGGCAGAACAATGATGGTCGACGCCAAAATTGTGTTTCTCGATGAAGTCGGTGCCGGTGTGAACCGCACCCTCTTGAAGACAATCGGCACATCTATCTTGCGCCTGAATGAAGAACGCGGCTATACGTTTTGCATGATTGAGCATGACATGGATTTTATCAGCCGTTTATGTGGTCCTGTAATTGTTATGGCAGAGGGTAAATTGCTGACCCAGGGCACAGCTGACGAAGTTAAAGCCAACGAGCAGGTCATTGAAGCCTATCTGGGTACCGGTCAGAAACACGGCAAGAACAGGACCAGCTCGTGAAATTTTTGTCTGCACAAAATATGACGGGTGGCTATGGCCGTGGTGCAGATATTATTCATGATTGTACGATCACGGTAGAAAAGGGCGAAATTGCCGTTGTTGTTGGTCCAAATGGCGCTGGTAAATCAACTGCAATGAAAGCCGTTTTTGGGATGCTGAACTTGCGCCAGGGATCTATCGTTCTGGATGGCGAAGACATCAGCCATCTTGCACCCCAGCAGCGGGTTGGTATTGGCATGGGTTTTGTCCCGCAGAACAACAATATTTTTGTCTCGATGACGGTTCAGGAGAATCTTGAAATGGGTGCGTTTATACGTCAAGATGACATCAGCGAGACCATGGAGCAGGTATTTGAGCTTTTCCCTATTCTCAAAGAAAAACGCAAACAGCCAGCAGGAGAGCTGTCGGGCGGTCAGCGTCAGCAGGTTGCCGTTGGCAGGGCATTGATGACGAGTCCGAGATTGTTAATGCTGGACGAGCCCACAGCGGGAGTTTCGCCGATTGTAATGGACGATCTGTTTGACAAAATTCTGGATATTGCCGGAACCGGTATAGCGATTCTGATGGTCGAGCAAAATGCACGCCAGGCGCTGGAAATCGCGGATCACGGCTTTGTCCTGGTGCAGGGTAGAAATCGATTTACAGATACTGGTAAAGCATTACTGGCTGATCCCGAAGTGCGACGTTCATTTTTAGGGGGATAGATGGATTTTCTTAATGCCATCGTCTTGTTTGCCAATTTTGTCATTATTCCGGCTACCGCATACGGTGCTCAGCTGGCGCTGGGTGCACTGGGGGTTACCCTGATCTACAGTATTTTACGATTTGCAAATTTTGCCCACGGTGAGTTAATGGCATTTGGTGCGATGGGAACTATTCTGGTCACCTGGTTATTTCAAAGCCAGGGTATCGGTTTTGGTCCCTTACCTACAGCCTTGCTGGCGCTGCCGATTGGTATAGTGTTGACAGTTGTATTTGCATTGCTGACCGATATGTCAGTCTATCGATTTTATCGTCGGCAGCGTGTAGATCCAATAATAATGGCTATCGCTTCGGTAGGCGTCATGTTTGTTATGGGTGGATTGGTTCGCTTTATTATTGGGCCGGATGATCAGAATTTTTTTGACGGCATGCGCTTTTTAATTCGGGCTGGCGAGTTCAGGAATATGACCGGTTTAGACGAGGGACTGGCGATTAAACTGACGCAGGTAATCACGGTTGTTGTGGCGCTTATTGTGGTTGTTGTTCTATTCTGGTTTTTACAAACAACCCGTTCCGGCAAAGCCATGCGAGCGTACTCTGATAATGAAGATCTCGCACTGTTATCCGGCATAGATCCAGATCGTGTTGTCATGACCGCATGGGTGATCACGGCCATCCTGGCGACCATAGCAGGTGTGTTATACGGCCTTGATAAAACCTTTAAACCATTTATCTACATGCAGCTGTTATTGCCGGTGTTTGCCTCAGCAATTGTCGGTGGTATTGGTCAGCCAGTGGGGGCAATCCTTGGGGGATTTGTAGTGGCATTTTCGGAGGTAACAATTACCTATGCCTACAAGAAGTTTCTTGCCTATCTGTTGCCACAACAGTGGGCACCTGATGGCCTGGTGCAGTTGCTCTCAACAGATTATAAATTCGCTATATCGTTTATTATTCTGGTATTGGTGCTGTTAATCAGGCCAACAGGCATTATTCGCGGGAAAGTCCTATGACACGGCAAGGCTATTTATATTTTACCATCATGGCTGTTTTGTTTATTGCGGTTGGCATCGGTCAAAGCTGGAACGT
>JAHEKD010000399.1 GCA_024638545.1 Gammaproteobacteria bacterium | reverse complement strand
ATTTTTAACACCAGGCAAGCATGGCAAAACGAACAGTCATAACCAAGCACGGGGACGACATCCCCTTTTTACGCGGTATATTGGTTAAATCAATTGTCAGAACCGGACTATCGTTTGATGATGCCTATGAGCTGGCACAAACCGTCAGGGATAAACTTGAGGACGATTTCGAAATTACCTATTCTGAATTATCCGCGATGACGGCCGATTTAATTGAGGAAAAGCACGGTATCGAATTTCGCCAGGCATACGAAGATTGTCCTCACGAACTGCATGAGAGCATCGTGGTGCATGCTCAATCAAAAGATCTGCCTTTCTCCAGGGCTATACTTGCGTATGATCTGCAGGCATACGGTATTGACAGCAGCGTGGCGGTAAAGGCGTCTCAGAATGTCTTCATGCAGTTAAATCAATTTGATTACAAGGAAATCGACAGCTCGGAAATTAATTTATTGACCTACCGTTGTTTGCGTGACGAATTCGGTCAACAAACTGCCGATACATTTATCAGCTGGAAAGCATTTGAAGCCAGCACAAAACCCTTGCTCTTACTCATAGGCGGTGTATCAGGAGTAGGCAAAAGCACAGTTTCCCATGAGATTTGCTATAAACTGGATATACCTCAAATCCAGTCTACTGACATGATTCGAGAAATCATACGTGCCTATCTGGCGCCTCCTTTTGTGCCTTTACTTCAATATTCAAGCTTTGAGGCATTCAAAGCGATACCGGACATTAAGAGCAAGCGCGGTATATTCAAAAAAGGCCCGCCGGTTGTCGAAGGGTATTTATCACAGCTGTCCATTTTGCAGCCTGCACTGCAATCTTCTATCAATCGCGCTTTGCAGGAGGAAAACCACATGGTCATCGAAGGCGTGCATATTTTGCCAACAGAGATCGATCTGGAAAAGGCGCAGGAAAAGGCGGTGATCGTTCCCGTCATGCTGGCCAACACCAGTAAAACGTCTCTGAAAAAACAGCTGAACCGCAGGGGCAGCGAACAGATAGAGCGCCCAAGTGCCCGCTACATTGATAACCTTGACCACATCTGGACACTACAGTCATACCTGCTTAAAACTGCGGATAATGCGGAAATTCCCATCCTTACAAATACCAATATTAAAGACACTGTCAACGGCGTGATCGCCCTTATCGCACAACACGTATCAGAGCATTTTCCGGCCGCAGAAACCCGCGATAAATGGGACCGGGAAGTGTCAGACTTCAGAAAATCGGTACCCGACACCTCTGATCGTTTGTACCAGTGATTCTTTATTGAAGGGCTTTAATATTTTTCTAAGCCGGTTGATATGCACATCAACCGTGCGTTCTTCAAGGTAAATAGACTGACCCCAAATATGATCCAGCATGCTGGAGCGGGAAAATACCTTGTTTGGATGTGTCATAAAAAATTCTAAAAGTTTGAATTCTGTTGGGCCAAGCTCAAGCACCTGTGCTGAGGATATAACCGTGATCTGATGATTTGACGTATCCAGCCTTAAACCCGCGATCTCCACAAATTCATCAACCGGCATTTGCCCGCTACTGCGGCGCATGACAGCGCGTATTCGGGCCAGCAGCACATTAGGAGAGAATGGTTTGGTAATATAATCATCAGCACCGGCATCCAGCCCTACAACTTTATTATGGCTTTCTGATTTTGCTGTTAATATAATTACCGGGAGGCGACTTGTTTGCGGGTGTTTTTTTAACTGATGTAGAAAATCTATCCCCGGACGGTCAGGCAGCATCCAGTCTAAGAGGATGATGTCGGGCAGGAAATTCTGAATGATTTTCTCGGCTTCATCCACTCTACCGGCAAGCAGGATTTCGTAACCGTCTCTTTCAAGCGTGAACACAATCATCTCCCGGATTGCCAATTCATCTTCTATGACTAGAATACAGGTCATCCAGGCTTGTCAGTCAATCTCTCCGGCACATGCGTTGCATAATTTAACAAGACAGGTCAGACATTAAGAAAAGATCAGAATGACTAGCCATATCGGCCCTCAATGTAGTCTGCCGTTTGCTGGTCTTTCGGGCTGACGAACATTTCATCCGTTTGAGAATGTTCTATCACTTTGCCCATCAGCATAAACACGCATTCTTCACTGGCCCGCCTGGCCTGGGCCATGTTGTGCGTGACAATCAAAATTGTATAGTCGCCGCGCAATTTCCATATCAATTCCTCGACGGCATTTGTACCCTTGGGATCCAGTGCCGAACACGGTTCGTCCATCAACAAAAGCGTCGGTTTCACCGGCAGCAGCCTGGCAATGCATAATTTTTGCTGCTCCTCGAGCGACAATTCAGTCGCTTTTTTGTTGAGCTTGTCTTTAACGGAATCCCACAATAACACTTCACGCAGTGAAGATTCCACAATCTCATCTTGTTCCCCGGCGCTGATTTTTTTTCCCGAAAAATGTAGCTTATGACCGAAAATGACGTTTTCCCGAATCGACAGGGGCAGCGGATTGGGACGCTGGAATACCATACCCACCTGTTTGCGCACTTGCACCAACTCTACATCAGGTGCATAGATATTCTGATCAAGGACGTTTATCTGCCCCTCGATACGCACATAGCCAAGTCTTTCATTAATCCGGTTAATGCTGCGTAATATCGTGGATTTCCCGCAGCCTGACGGGCCGATAAGCGAGGTAATGATGCCTTTTTTAACATCAAGATTCACATCAAACAGCGCGTGAAAATTACCATACCACAGGTTTAAATTCTTTACCTGTATGGCCAGTTCCGGATTGTGACCCGAAGTATTTTTAATTGATTCATTTCCCATGATTTAATCGTCAAATCTGCTGCTATGATCTAGCCAAATCGACCTTCAATATAGTCGATGGTTAACGGGTTTTGGACGGAACCTTCAAATAAAGCTTCAGTATCCCCCACTTCAACGCATTTACCTTCACAGAAAAACGCTGTCCTGTCTGCCAGACGGCGTGCCTGGTGAACCAGGTTGGTGACTAAGATAATCGTCATGTCGGTTTTTAATTCCTGCAGGACATCTTCAATTCGCATAGTGGTCACCGGATCTACCGCAATTGAAAACTCGTCCAGCATCAGTAATTCCGGATCCTGTGACAGCGCACGCGCTATCGTGAGGCGTTGCTGCTGTCCGCCTGACAGCATACTTCCGAGGGAACCAAGTCTGTCTTTAACCTCATCCCAAAGTGCAGCCCGCGTAAGGCAACGCTCGACAATGACATCGAGTTCAGCCTTATTATTGATTCCTTTTAATCTGGAAGACAGCGCAACATTGTCATAAACGGTGAGTGGCAAACCAACCGGCAGTGGAAACACCACGCCAATACGACTTCTCAACGCATAGACATTTTTAAGTTCCCTGACATTTCTGCCGTTAAAGCTGATATCGCCGGTGACTTTCATCGAGCTGGTAAACATGTCCATGCGGTTTATCGCTTTTAGGAACGATGTCTTGCCGGCGTTGGCCGGGCCGATGATGCCGAATATTTCGTTTTCGCGTATCGCCAGGCTGACGTTGCTGAGTGCGGCTGTATTGCCATAGCGAATCGACAGGTCGCGCACTTCCAGT
>JAHEKD010000398.1 GCA_024638545.1 Gammaproteobacteria bacterium | reverse complement strand
GTTTTGGGCCAGGCGGCGACAGAAGAAACAGTTGCTGCAATGAGGGCTGAACTTGGGCTTGATCGATCGGCCCCGGTGCGTTACCTGGACTGGCTAAGAGGTGCTGTGGTTGGTGATTTCGGTACTTCACTTGCCAGCGGTATTTCGGTTACAAAACTAATTGGTCCCCGTTTTGCAAATACACTGTTCCTGGCACTCTACGCGGCGGCGATAGCAATACCCATATCAATCATGCTGGGAATTTTAGCGGCATTATACAGAAATTCAGTCTTTGACCGTGTTGCGAATGTATTAACCCTGACTTCAATATCGTCACCTGAGTTTTTCCTGGGCTATATACTGGTACTCTTTCTTGCCGTTAAAAATTCATTGTTCCCTGCCATATCCAGCCTCTCGGATGACATGTCGCTGGTTGAAAAGCTGCATCGATGTTTTCTGCCTGCGCTGACGCTGGTACTTGTGGTAACCGCTCATATGATGAGGATGACCCGTGCAGCAATAATTAATCTGCTGGCATCGCCTTATATCGAGATGGCCCGCCTGAAGGGCACACCCCAGCGCAGGGTCATTACCCATCATGCATTACCGAATGCCTGGGCGCCGGTCATTAATGTTGTTGCCTTGAATCTGGCCTATTTAATCACCGGTGTGGTGCTGGTCGAGGTTGTTTTTGTCTACCCGGGCATAGGCCAACTGCTGGTCGACAGCGTCACAAAGCGTGATTTTCCGGTCGTTCAGGCCTGCTGTTTGATTTTCGCTGCCACATTCATCATTTTAAACCTGATGGCTGACGTTGGCTCCATTCTCACTAACCCGCGCCTGCGCCATCCTAAGTAAGGAGTAGATAATGACTTATTTTATTGTTGGGTATTATGCCTTCTTGATCGGTACGTCCTGTGTGGCAGCTTACTATAAACAGCGTACTGCATTTCTTCTGTTATTCACACTCACCCTGGCATCATTTATTGTCGGTCTGGTAGGTGGCGAGGCTGCACTTTGGACAATTACCGTTTGCGCCGCCATCATCGCCGCCGCTGCCGGCATTGCCTTTGCGTTCAGGGAATTTCTGACCATTATATTGGGCGGTGAAGTCGCCAAGGCTATAAAATCGGCGCCGCTGACGGCTACATTCGGTCTTTTCATGATCATGATTTATGTGGTTGCGGCCATTTTTGCGCCTATAATCGCGCCTTTCGGTCAGGCCGAAGTGGTTGGCGCTTCATTTGCTCCGGCGGATGAAACCATGCTGCTGGGCGGAGATCAGCTGGGCCGGGATATGTTCAGCCGTCTGGTTTTTGGCGCAAGAAACACGGTGGGAATTGCGCTGTTGACTACTACTCTGGCATTTCTTATGGGCACTACACTGGGACTGCTCGCTGCCGTTCGGGGCGGCTGGTTTGATCAGATACTGGCACGAGCCGTCGACGTGCTGATGTCCATCCCAACGCTGGTATTTTCCCTGCTGCTATTGAGTATCTTTGGTACCAACGTATTCACACTGGTTGTAATTATCGCGATCATCTACACGCCGCCGGTATTCAGGCTGGCGCGTGCGGTGGCTGGTAACATCGTAGTCATGGACTATATCGAGGCGGCAAAACTGCGCGGCGAGCGATCCTGGCATCTGATTTTTCGTGAAATCCTGCCAAATGCGTCGGCGCCTCTGATCGCTGAATTCGGACTGCGTTTCTGTTTTGTATTCCTGTTAATTTCCGGCCTGTCGTTTTTGGGTCTGGGTCTGCAGCCCCCCACGGCTGACTGGGGATCCATGGTGAAAGAGAATGCGACCTTGATATCGTTTGGCAAGATCACGCCATTAATCCCGGCCGCTGCTATCGCGCTATTGACCGTGTCAATCAACTTCGTTGTCGACTGGATGCTTTATCGTTCATCCGGTCTGAAAACATAATTGAGTTAGGTATTAATCATGAGAAAAGATAAAGATGTTCTGCTGAAAATCAGGGGTCTGAGAATCGAGGCTTTTGCCGACGATAAGTGGTTTGAAATTGTCCATGGCGTTGATTTGACGCTGCACCGCGGTGAAGTCCTGGGTTTGATCGGTGAATCCGGCGCCGGGAAATCAACCCTTGGCCTGGCGGCAATGGGATTTGCCCGCGACGGCTGCCGTATATCAGGCGGCAGTGTCGAATTTGACGGCATTGAGCTTACGACATCGCCGCGCGCTGACCTACGCGCGCTTCGCGGCGCTCGAATAGCCTACGTCGCCCAGTCTGCAGCAGCCTCATTCAATCCATCGCACAAGCTGATTGACCAGCATACTGAAGCACCCGTGCATTACCGCATAAAAAAACGCCTGGAAAGTCAGGAAGATGCCATGGAGCTGTATGAAAAACTGAGATTGCCTAATCCCAGGGAAATCGGTTTTCGCTACCCCCACCAGGTATCGGGGGGACAGCTGCAGCGCGCAATGACCGCCATGGCAATGAGCTGTCGTCCGGATTTGATTATCTTTGACGAGCCGACAACAGCACTCGATGTGACCACACAGATTGAAGTGCTGGCCTCTATCCGGGATATCGTTGACCAGTTTAATACGGCTGCCATCTATATTACCCATGACCTGGCCGTCGTTGCACAGATGGCGGACACCATCAAAGTACTGTTGAGGGGTGATGAAATCGAGGAAGCTGATACTAGAAGCATGCTGGAAAACCCCAAAGATGACTACACTAAATCGCTTTGGGCCGTGCGCAGTTTCCAGCGCGAACAAAAACCGTTGCCGGGCAAGGATGAGGTTCCCGTCGTTTCGGTCAGGGATATTGATGCGTCTTATGATGGAGTCAACAAGATTCTAACGGATGTCAGTTTTGACATTTATGCCGGCAGAACGGTTGCTGTAGTGGGTGAGTCTGGCTCGGGTAAATCCACCACGGCGAGAGTCATAACAGGCCTGTTACCGCAAATGAAAGGTGAAGTTGCCTTCAGAGGTGAGGTCTTGCCACCGCGCTATCAGGATCGAACCAAGGATCAGCTGCGCCAGGCACAGATGATCTACCAGATGGCCGATACAGCACTGAACCCTAAAACAAGGATATGCGATTTGATCGGCCGGCCTGCTGCGTTCTATGGTAATTTGAAAGGAACAGAGCTCAAAAAACGAGTAGATGAATTACTGGATTTGATCGAGCTGGAGCCGAAAAAATACTATTTCAGGTATCCGGGAGAGCTGTCCGGCGGCCAGAAACAGCGTATCGGGATTGCCAGGGCGCTGGCCGCAGATCCGACATTTATCGTTTGTGATGAGGTCACCAGTGCGCTAGATCAGCTGGTCGCAGAGGGAATACTGCGCCTGCTGGATAATCTTCAAAGCGAACTTGATCTGGCCTACATGTTCATCACACACGATCTGGCCACGGTGAGAGCCATTGCAGACCACGTGGTGGTGATGAAGGAGGGCAAAGTTGTAGAACAGGGACCCAAAGATGTCATGTTCAAACCGCCGCATGATCCGTATACTGACCTGTTACTGTCGTCGGTCCCGGAAATGGACCCGGACTGGTTAACCACGCTGCTTGAAGAGCGTGGGGTCGATAATGTGGGTGAAGCCGCACATAAA
>JAHEKD010000397.1 GCA_024638545.1 Gammaproteobacteria bacterium | reverse complement strand
ATGATGTATTTGAACTATCTTTTTTTTCCGTGCCGTTTACGATTTTTGCAGTGGTTGGCGTAATCAATGCCTTTAATATGTCCGATGGCATGGACGGTCAATCCGGCACGCTGGCCCTGTCAATACTGTTCATCCTGATAATACTGTGCTTTAGTCAAGGCAACCATCTGTGCGTTGTTACCCTTATCACGCTGGCTGGTGGGGTCAGCGGTTTTTTGCTTTTCAACTTGCGTATAACTGAAGAAAGAGCTGCGAGCGTTTTTATGGGCGATGCAGGCAGCATGTTTATCGGGTATATCATCAGCTGGCATCTCATACATCTGGCCCAGGGTGAGCATGCTGTCATAAAACCGATCACCGCTGTCTGGATATTCGCCTTGCCGATTTGCGATACACTGACGGTCATCATCAGACGCTTTTTAAACAGGCAATCACCCCTGCAGGCCGACAACAGCCATTATCATCATTTGCTTCAAAACTGTGGCTTTAGCATTAATCAGGTCTTGGTAATTATTATCTGCTCAAGCCTTGGACTGGGTGGAATTGCCTACCTGATTCAGGATATTGACGGTATAGAGAAATATATGTTTTATGCCTACCTCATGTTCATGGGCGCCTATTACCTCTGGTCTTCGCGCCGGCTACGCCGTCTCACTGACTAAACATGGTTTATTACAACTGGGTCAGCATGAGAAAGACTGGCAGGGCGCAACAATAAAGAAAGGCCCTGATAAACAGGGCCTTTGCGTGAATTTAATTCAGACTATTCGTCTCCAAAAATCCCAAACATCATCAGCAGGCTTTGGAATAGATTATAGATCGATACAAACAGCGTAACTGTTGCTGAAATGTAGTTGGTTTCACCACCATGTATAATCTCGCTGGTCTGATACATAATCAGGCCCGCCATCAGCAGGGCGAAGACGGCTGAAACCGCCATCGACAGTGCCGGTATGGAAAAAATTGCGGCGATAAGACCAAGAATGAATGCAGTCAGAATCCCAGCGAACAGCATACCGCCCATAAAGGCCATATTTTTTCCTGTCACAATGATGTAACCTGACAGGCCAAAGAAAATCAGGCCGGTTGTTGCCATTGCCGCCATCACGACCTGATCACCATTCGGCAGGACGTTGAGGTAGTAGCTGATGATCGGACCTATGCAGTAACCCAGAAAACCGGTAAATGCAAATACGAAAACCAGACCCAGCGACGAATTCTTGAATTTTTCTGTCAAAAACAGCAGCCCAAACCAGCCGACGAGCATCAAAATCAGGCCCGGTCTGGGTAGATTCAGTATCATCGACGTTCCGGCCATGGCGGCGCTGAACAAAAGTGTCATAGAAAGCAGAATATAGGTGTTCTTCAATACTTTGTTGACAGATAGTGCACGTGTTCCCGTCTGTGAAACATATGTACGTTCTTGACTCATTTAAACCTCCATTAAGGTATATTTTTTAGCTTGGGTGGATTCTACCACTAAATTCTTAATATTGATTGAATGAAATCACTGGAAAATATCCTTTTTGTGGCTACAATATCCTCCTCGTAACTTGCGGAGAGATGGCAGAGCGGTTGAATGCGGCGGTCTTGAAAACCGTTGAGGGTTTGTAGCCCTCCGGGGGTTCGAATCCCTCTCTCTCCGCCACGATTTGAATATAACCTATTGAATAATCATAATTAAATCAAATCACTATTTTGTTCCACAATTTATTTCACAAAGTATTCAGAATCCTGTACTTTTTGATTTGCAAGTCTTGTATTAAATTTGCTATTTATGTGAATAAACCAGGATATATCTTACGGTAGACAATAATTATGTTTTATATGATCTGTCATTGGCACAACCGCCTATTTTGCCAAGGAGTTATAAAACGTTATGGTTTCATCAAGGTAAATAGTCAGGCCTATCCTACCCTGATGCTGTGTCAGATAATGGATGTTTCGCGCAGTGGTTATTTCGCTGGTGCGGGCGTTGCCCGAGTGAACGGGATCATTGCAACCGCAAGCTGGATCAGCATATTCACAAGATTTACGCCGATCATAAATCGCGTTATAGATCGCCCCGGCTCCACCGTGAACTAACCGATAATGGCATTGTATGCAGTCGACCCCGCATGGCCCGGCGTATGAAACGCATGGATTTGAAAGCGCTACAAACCAAGGCATTCAAGGTCACCACGGACTCGCACCATGCCAAGCCAGTGTATCCTGATTTGATGAAACGGGGTATCAGCACCAGTGGTATTAACCAGAAGTGGACCTCGGAGGTGACCAATATTCGCACCACCCAGGGCTGGTTATATCTGGCGGTAGTGATGGACGTGTACCCGCGTGCGATAATCGGCTGGTCGATGCAGTCATGAATGACGGCACAATTAGTCTGTGATGCGTTGGTCATGGCGTTATTTCGCCGTGGCTTTCCGAAAGGCGTGGTTGTTCATTCCGATAGTAAGAATCTAATTCCGATAGTAAGAATCTAATTACCAGTTTTTTCTAAATAGGTTTATACAAAACCGAAGTCATTCACAAGGACGGCCCATGGCGGGGTATGGACGAGGTAGAAAGAGCCACGTTGGACTGGGTACACTGGTTTAATCACCAGCGTTTATTCGGTTCAATTGGATATGTGCCACCGGCTGAATATGAAATGATGTATGATCAGCAATTAACCGAGTCAGCTCAGGCAGCATGACTCAAACAAATCAGTCTCCGACAAACCCGGGGCAATTCACTCATCACTGCCGGGTTTATCGTAGCCGGGTCGACACCCATCGGCAAAAATTTTATCGCTTGTGGAAGAACAAGTATTAACGGTCATATTAGTATTACTGATAATGTTCAAACAGCCGGAATGGCGGCTCTCACCAAAGGAATTGAAAGCCCCGCTGCTTATGCGGGCTACACGCTTATGAAACCTAAGGACCATTTGAGGGCACAGGCTATAATAGGCAAATTACCCGAGATGAAAAAATTACTTGGTGCCATCATCAAGAAAATCGAGCTTTAGGCCTTCGGAATTGACGATCTTAATAATTTGACATTGACTGATATAAACGAGTATTTACCGATGGATAGCTTATGTTTGCTAAACTTCATCCTGTGAGTTTGAACGAAAACAAATCTGTCGTTAAACGCAAGACGCTCACTGCGGTTTCACTATTACTGCTGCTATTTCTGGCGGTGGGCTGCGCAACTGTTGGTCCCGGACAGGTAACGCGAGACCGATTTGAATACAGCCAGGCGCTTGCAGAATCTTCACGCCATCAAATGCTTTTAAATTTGGTGCGGCTTCGTTACCTGGAAGAGCCGGTATTTCTCTCCGTCAGTTCGATTCTAACCCAGTACGTGTACGACGTCGGTGCGGGTGCAGGCGCAAGGCTTAACCTCGACGGTGCTGAAGATACGGCATCCGTGGATGCAAACCTGCAATACGAAGAGCGACCGACTATCACCTATATTCCGATCGAGGGACAGGAGTTTTCACAGCGCATGCTGTCGGCTATTCCATCCGAAACAATTTTTGCAGCCGCGCAGCAGGGATGGTCGGCTGAAATTCTGATGCGTATCGGGATCAATCGAATCG
>JAHEKD010000396.1 GCA_024638545.1 Gammaproteobacteria bacterium | reverse complement strand
AGTTTGAACAGGAAGATAGCGGTCTCGATGAAGTTCAGTGGGTGCACTGTGATTATTGCGATCCGGCCCATTTTTTACGTGTACACGTATGCCGGTTTATTGGTACAGAGCCGGCAGAGCTAATATTTGATGTGGCCATGCAGCTTCACGAGCAGTGTGGAAAGCCGAAAATCGTTGAACATTTTCTCCGGCTTCTCGAGTCGTTCGCTGATAATCCGCAGCAGCTGATATCGTCAGCCGGGATGAGCGTTGACGCTGAAAAACGCTGGATGCTGGATCAGTATAATCTAATGCCAGATGAACTTAAGGCACCTGAGACAACCAGCATCTTAGACCTTTTTCGGCGCTCCGTTATCGAGTACGCAAATCTTCCCGCTGTATTTGACGGGTCAATGTCATACAGTTATACAAAGCTGGATCACCTGTCTGATGCCCTGGCCGTGTCGTTAATAATGCGAGGCGTTGCTAGCGGTGACCTGGTGGCCATTCACGCTCAGCGAAGTGCTGAACTGATCGTGGCGATTTTAGCAGTCCTCAAGGCCGGGGCAGCCTTTATCCCGATAGCGGAGAATTTACCCCACAAACGTATTGCCTACGTTCTAAAGCAGTCTCAAACGAAGCTGGTGATCAGCCACCAGCCGCTGATTTCGAGTCTTCACTATGATGTATTAGTACCGCGAGTTTCGGTTGAGCTGGATGAACTGGAAAAAGCTCCAGCAAAGCTGCAGCCCGAGTTGCCCGGTGGGTCAGGACAGCATCTGGCCTATGTCATGTACACATCCGGTTCAACGGGACAGCCAAAAGGCGTGATGATCAGCCATCGCTCCCTGCATGATTACGTAAGCTGGGCGATTGAACAATACACAGCAGATGTGCCTTTGCGATTTCCACTGTATTCAAACATTGGTTTTGATTTGACCCTTACTTCTATTTTTGTGCCCTTGTGCTCAGCCGGCTCAATCAGGATTTATCGTCCACAATCGGAATTTGCTGATACAAGTATTCTGGATGTAGTTCAAGACAATCAGGTAGATATTGTCAAACTGACGCCGGCACACCTGTCGCTGGTATTAAAAAATAATCTGAATAATTGCAACCTAAGATCACTAATACTGGGCGGCGAAGATCTCAAGGCATCACTGGCAAGAGAATTTATAAATAAAACGCCAGGGCGAGTCAGGATTTTCAATGAATACGGACCAACGGAAGCAACGGTAGGCTGTATGATTCACGAATATGAATCTGCCGTAGATGACCGCTACAGCGCTTCTGTACCAATCGGCACTCCGGCCGCTCATGCAAGAATATATCTGCTTGACAGCGGGCACAATGCGGTACCTGTCGGCATTACCGGTGAAATCTATATAGCCGGAAGCGGCCTATCACAGGGTTATTTAAATGACCCTGAACTCACCGGCCAGGTGTTTTTACCCGATCCGTTTTATGCGGGTCAGATGATGTATAAAACCAATGATCTGGCAAGAATGCTGCCTTCGAAAAAACTGCTTTACCTTTCACGTCAGGATGACCAGTTTAAATTTCACGGCATAAGGATTGAGAAAGCCGAGATTGAGCAGGCATTGATGTGTCATGAGCAGGTAAGTGACTGCCACGTGGTTAAATACCTCCCGCATGCACAGCAGCCTGAGAACGTGATTTACTGCGCTCGCTGCGGGATAGCATCAAATTACCCCGACATCCGGTTCGACCATTATGATGTCTGCAATATTTGCCTGGATTTTGAGCACTATCAGGACAAGGCCAGTCAGTATTTCGGCACCATGGCGCAACTCAGAGAAGTTATCAGGCATCAATCGGCCCGTAAACGGGGTCAATATGATTGCATGATGTTATTTAGCGGCGGAAAGGACAGCACCTATGCCTTGTACCAGCTCAGTGAAATGGGGTTTTCTGTATATGCGATGACGCTGGATAATGGTTTTATTTCTGATTCTGCGAAATCCAATATCTCACGAACTGTTGAAGAGCTAGGCATCGATCATGAATTTGCCACCACAGCGGACATGAATGATATTTTTGTAGACAGTTTAAAGCGTCACTGCAGTGTTTGCTATGGCTGTTTCAAGACCATTTACACACTGGCATTGAAAATTGCGCGTGACAAGGGAATCAGCTGCATCGTCACGGGTTTATCGCGCGGCCAGTTTTTTGAAACGCGCCTGACCAAGGAATCGTTTTTGCAACATAATTTTGACCCCGTACAGATCGACCAGGAAGTACTGAATGCCCGTAAAAAGTACCATCGGGTCAATGATATTGTCACGCAACGTCTGGCGGGTCGATTATTCGATGATGATGAGATATTCTCGAAAATCGAGTTTGTTGATTTTTATCGATACTGCGATGTCTCATTATCCGAGATTTACAGTTTCCTTGATAAAAATGTTCCATGGATTCGCCCGCAGGATACGGGTCGCTCCACAAACTGTACGATTAATGATACCGGCATTTATTATCATAAAGCCAGGCAGGGATTTCATAATTATGCGCTGCCCTACAGCTGGGATGTTCGTCTTGGCTTGAAGACCAGGGTGCAGTCGCTGGATGAATTGAATGATGATATTGATATTGACCAGGTTGCGCTTAACCTTGAGAAGATAGGCTTTGATGAAAATCAGTTAAGCCTCAACCCGCACGAGGAGATGCTGGTCGCCTATTATGTTAGTGATCACAAAATCAGCACACAGCAGCTGCGCAGATTTTTACTATCCTATCTACCTGCAGGCATCATCCCAAACTACCTGGTGCACGTAAGTGAGTTACCGCTAACCGAGAATGGCAAGATTGATCATGCCCGCTTGCCGGACCCGTTTGATCAACAGCGTGAGGTTGAACAACAGATCACAAATCCTGTAAGCATTGAGGAAAAAGCGCTGGTCGCTATTTTCAGCCAGGTGCTGCGTCAAAAAGAAATAGGCATTCATGATAACTACTTCGATCTTGGCGGCGATTCGATAAAAGCCATACAGATATCTGCAGGAGCCAATCAAATCGGGCTAATAATCAAGCCGGGCCAGCTTTTTGACCATCAGACCATCGCCGAACTTGCCCGGGTGGTTAAAAAACAGGTTTCGGTGTCCGCCATTCAGGAAAAGGTATCTGGTGATGCACCGCTGACGCCCGTGCAAAAATGGTTTTTCACTCAGCCCGAATCCTCGCAAAATCAGTTCAGCCATAGCGTTATTATCAGGTTGCAGAGTTATTTTTCCCCCGACCAGATTGAAACAGTCATTAATGAAATGCTTGATCACCATGATGTTTTGCGCCATCGATTTAGCCGTGATGAAAACGGCTGGCAGCAGCATGTTATGCAAAATAGACCAGAAGTTGTCGTCGATACTTACGAGTGCACGCTGGCCACACGCCAACAGCAGGTGAAAGCGCTGGAATCGAAGCTGAGTTTAGAGCTGGACATTGCAAACGGCCGCCTGCTGGCTTGCGCACAGCTGGTCTGTAAGGATGATGGCAGTCATCAGCTCATTGTTGTTATCCATCACCTGGCGGTAGATGCGGTTTCATGGGGCATCTTTCTTGAGGATCTGGACCTGTTATTAAAGCAAATCTATCACAGACAGAC
>JAHEKD010000395.1 GCA_024638545.1 Gammaproteobacteria bacterium | reverse complement strand
ATAACTGCCGACGTAAAGCCGGAGCCGCTGCCGTGTCGCGCGACGAATTGGTCCAATGTTGGTCAAAAGCGTGTTTAATTCAGCCTCTATTTTGCTCCAAATACCTGAGCACTGATATCGTGTGCGTACAAGACCCCGGGTAGCGCTGATGACGCGTTTGCAATACGCCTGATTCAGTGTCCCTTATACAGTGCTGTAATTTCATTGCTGTATCTTTCTTTTATTACAGGACGTTTAAGTTTCAGGGTTGGTGTTAGCAAACCATTCTCGACAGTCCACGGGGAGAGCATCGCCAAGGTTTTGTATATTTTTGCATAACCAGGGAAAGATTCAATTTGCACAGCTATCCTGTCAAGCAGGAATCGCTCGACATCGGGATTGGAGAATACGGATTCGTCATTGTCCGGTACACCAAGAGATTTTGCATGCTTTCGCCAAAGGTCCTTATTGATGACCACTATTGCACTTAAATACGGTTTGCCCTCACCGATCACCATCGTTTGTTCGAATAATGCGTCTTCAGATATTGCCGATTCCATATCAGCGGGCGGTACTTTTTCTCCATTTGCCAGCACTAATATTTCTTTTATTCGTCCAATGATATGAATAAATCCATCCTCGTCGATTTTTCCGCAATCACCGGTTTTTAACCAACCGTCGGGTGTATATGTAGCTTTTGTTGCCTGCTCATTTTGCCAGTATCCCATCATAATATTCGGGCCTCTTGCAAGAATTTCATTGTCCTTGCCCAGTTTTAGTTCAACATCCAACAGCGGGAAACCGATACTGGCCGGCTTATTTTTTTTCAGGGTATTGCTGGATAAAACCGGAGAGGTTTCTGTCAAGCCATAACCCTGTGTAATGTTGACGCCCAGTGCTATAAATGTTTTGCCGATCACAAACGGCAGCGGCGCTCCCCCGGCAATCGCAATTCGTAATCTGCCGCCTAGTTTACTGCGTATTTTTTTACCCACAAGTTTATCAAGAACTGGCCAGAGTAATAGCGCCGGCTTCCAAGGTCCACGACCCTGTTGATGTTCAAATCTGACCCAGCCTGTCTCAACAGCCAGACTAAACAATTTCCGCTTGATTGATGTCCCTTCACTGAGTTGTGTGATTATCTTCTGGTAAACGCGTTCAAAAATTCTCGGTACACTCACAATGACTGTTGGTTTGTGTATTATCAGGTCTTCACCCAGTTCAGTAATAGAGCGTGTATAGACAACTTTACATCCTGCCATGACAGTCATGTAATAGCCAACCGTGCGTTCGAATGTATGCGATAAAGGTAAAAAAGATAAAAAAACATCACCAGGTTCGAACGCGCCATAGCGAACACAGCCGTATGCATTCGCCAGGATATTGGCGTGCGAAAGCATCACGCCCTTTGGTCGACCGGTCGTGCCGGAGGTGAAGATTATAGAAGCCAGCGCAGCCGAATCGTCATGCACCGGCGGGAGATGATCTGCTGTTTCGGGCAGCCAGCCGCCCAGTGGTTTTACGTTATGATGGTTATCTTTGCTTAACGCATCCCCGCAAATAATATGCTCCAAACTCTCCAGCTCGCCCGGCTTTTCGTCTGATAACGACTCCCAGTGCTGTGCTGAGTCAATAAACAGTAACCGGCATTGCGTGTTATTCAGAATGTATGCCACGTTATCCGCTCGATCATCCACGTAAAGCGGAACAACCACGAGGCCCTGAGCATGGGCGGCCTGGTCAAAACAGACCCAGTGGACTGAATTAGGCAGTAGAATTGCGACTCTGTCACCGCGGTTTAATTCGCAACTCACAAAGGCGCTGCGCCAGCGATCAATTAAAGACGACATCTGCTGCCAGCTGTAGTCTTTCCAGTCACCTGATTCGAACTGACTGTAAGCGATAGCGTGCGGACTGCGCTCGACTCGCTGAATGAACAAACCGTATAATGTCTTTGCCTGCCCGGGTTCGATGACATCAACATCAGCGCTGTCCACCAGCATATCTGCTCCATAAATTTTAGCTGATTTTGTCTCAATCATGGATAAATTTGTTACCTGCTTATCTGGTTATTCTCGAATTGATCCACACTAATAACACTGTAGACTGCCTGGTGCCATGATGATAACTGCCGGGCCTCACTTGCGTCAATATGTCCAACCCTGGCAAGCTCATCAAGCCATTGTTCATACGATTGCCCGCCAGCCTGGACTTGTTCAGCGTCCCTCAGGCGTTTACGAATGGGATCAACCTCAAGACTTAATCTCAGGGCATGTTCAAGGCAACCGGTGATATCGCCAGGATCATGACTGATATAAATGCCTTTAGTGAGACGATCCCGCACTGCCCCGGGCATTTGTATTAACTTTGCTATTTTTTGTCCGAGGCGATCATCGGGAGGCCTCAGCCAGCGACCCGTTGGAAAGATAACGATTCTCAACAGGCCCCCGAGAATTCTCACAGGAAAATTTCTAAGGATGCCGTCGAGCGCCTTTTCGGTCTCGAAAAGTGCATGCTGACATGCCCAGTCCACCAACGGTAATTCGTCGCTCGGATGACCGTTATTATGATGTTGTTTTAATACCGCAGTGCACATGTACATGTAGCTTAAGGCATCGGCAAATCGTCCGGACAGTGCCTCCCTGCGTTTCAATCCACCGCCAAGTACTAACAGTGCCATATCAGTCAGGAAAGAGAATGCAGCACTTAATCGGTTTAACTGCCTGAAATAGGACACTGTATGTCCGGTGCCGTTGGTATTAATGAAGTAACCTCGGCTAACGGCATATAAAAATGCCCTGACTTTATTGCAATAAACGTAGCGCAAATGATCAACGAAAATTAAATCAAATTCGTCAATGGCCTGGCGCTCATCATCGATATGCGCAGCGCCCACTTCTCTGAGCAAATAGGGGTGACAGCGCATTGCTCCCTGGCCGAATATTATCAGGCTGCGCGTAAGTATGTTTGCACCTTCAACAGTAATACCAATCGGCGTTTGCTGATAGGCGCGGGCCAGATAATTTTTCGGACCCATGCAAATTCCACGGCCGCCATGCACATCCATCGCATCATTTATGACAGTTCGTCCCCCTTCAGTCAGGTGGTACTTAGCGATCGCAGATACAACTGACGGCTTCTCACCCATCTGCAGTGCACAGAGACTGAACAGCCGGGTTGCATCCAGCATATAAGTCAATCCGCCGATTCGAGCCAGCGCCTCCTGCACACCCTCGAATTTGCCAACCGGGATATTAAACTGTTCTCTGATTCGTGCATAAGCCCCTGTTGTTCTTGCCGAAACTTTGCTCATGCTCACGCCGGATGCCGGAAGTGAAATCGCACGCCCGGCGGCAAGTAATTCCATTAGCATCCGCCAGCCGTTTCCAATCTGAGACTCGCCTCCAACCACCCAGTCAAATGGAACAAAAACATCGCTACCTTTATTGGGACCGTTCATAAATGATGAATTAAGCGGTAAATGGCGGTTTCCAATACTCACACCTGCGGTGTTCACAGGTACTAGAGCACAGGTAATACCCAGGTCTTCTTTATCACCAAGTAAATGGTCAGGATCAAAGGCTTTGAATGCCAGTCCTAAAACGCTCGCCACAGGTCCA
>JAHEKD010000394.1 GCA_024638545.1 Gammaproteobacteria bacterium | reverse complement strand
TCGTCGTCAGGTTTGTAAAACGCGGATAACGGTAACAGGTAAGCCACCGAGAGCACAAACCCGGTTACCAGCAAGAGCAGCACTACCGCTATATTCATGTTTACTTCTCGGATATCTATCTGGCCAAGAGCCACAATTGTAACCAGCAAAATGAGCGTGGAGGGTGCATAGGTGGTTCCGCAACTATTGCATTTGTGAGTGTAAAATCCGCCTTTTATTCGAAAAATCGAAGTGAGTGTTTCTAACCTGTAGCGGTCTATGCTCGCCCCGCATTTTGAACATCTCGAAATAATCATCGGTTTAGTCATCCCCATAACAGCACAATCTAAGGTCATTGACCTGATAATATATTATCCGCTGCCGAGTGTCCGTTCATGCCCGGTGATTGCCTGCCGATGTCGTTAATCAAGAATTCCCCCTGGTAGAAAGGCAGATCCTGAAATCTACCCGACCACGGTGAGCTGACCACACATCCGGGGCCCCCGGTGCCGCACCAGGGACCTCGCCTTTCTGATCAATCACGGACACCCGGCAATAAAGTGGTAGTATTTACGAAACAGGTGAATTCAGGTAATAACCACCGCCCCAAACGACAGGCGAAATGCATTTTCAAGAGGACATTCTCAAACCCCCTAACCTGGTCAGTTCGCTCCGCATCCTGATCGCACCGCTACTGTTTGCGTTTGCATTTCTCGGGATGGAGTACTGGTTCATCGGTGCCTTGATCTTTTCCGGCTTCACCGATGTACTCGACGGATACCTTGCGCGCAAGCTCAACATGATTACACCGCTGGGTGCTCATCTCGACAGCTGGGGTGACTTCACCGTTTACAGCACCATGGCAATCTGCGCCTGGATTCTATGGCCCGAAATAACCCAGCGCGAACTACCCTACTACGCACTGATCGTGCTCAGTTTTCTGCTGCCGGTGCTCATCGGCATCTTCAAGTTTGGCAAGCTAACCGGTTATCACACCTGGAGTGTCAAGCTCGCGGTGTTAGTGACCTTTGTGGGTTACATCGCACTCTATACCCAAATTGCCAGCTGGCCGTTTGTGCTCGCCAGCTTTCTCGCCGTGCTGGCCGGCATTGAAGAAATCCTGATTACCCTGATCATGCGCAGGGAACGCACTGATGTGCGTTCGATTTTTTATGCGCTGCGACACCGGGAATAGTTATTGACGTCATCGGCAGCCCGGTAATAGGCATCAGCCTGATCACCCATCCTGGAGGCCAAGGGACTGAAATGCCAACAGCATGCTAAGAACTTCAGCAACCCTCCTGGCAGCTCACATTCATTCGATAGAGATAACTGTCCTTGAGCCCTTGGTATGTTCTTCCAGTTCCAGTATCGTCCCCTGAACTTCTGGATTTTTAGCAAGCTTTTGTATTTCCTCGATATCAATATCATTTTGCTGCAATGCTGCTAATGCCTTTTTAGGCATAATACTGGCGACAATCCTGAAAACCGATAATGGGATAGTGACCGTTTTTTCCGGCATGTCATTGCCAATTTTAAATTCTCTAATCTTGATGCTTTCCATGGGCTGCCTTCCTGTCTGCCTGGCTATCTAAGGTGATAATTATAAGGTTTTCACCCCGATTGGAAATGATCGCTATAACAACCAGGCTCGGATTCTGCTATTTTTCCTGAAAGCTATAATTGACCTTCCAGCCAGCCGCTTGATTCTGTCCATCACTGACAAACCATATTAACACCTGGTTATTCCAGGTTGTGAAAACCGGTGGTATTTCAGGACCGCTTATGCTTGCCATAATGGGCTCGTGAGTTCCCTCTCCATCAAAAAAAAGGACCTTGTCTACCCTGGCTTCAGTATCCAACTCGCTGAACTCGAATCTGATTACTTTCCCCTCGGGGGCAGTGATAAGCCATTTACAGCTACTATGAAAAGCATAATCGTGTTCTCCACTTCCGTCACTTATAGCCCCTTCTTTGTACAGGTAGACAGTATCCCGGCAATACTCCCTGGTGAAATCAATGGTTTCAACATGGTATTCAAATAAATAATCCAGATCGGAACCAGCGTTTTCAGCCTCTAGCTCAACCTGCACAGGTATATGGGGCAGATAAACACTCCCGGGCAACGCATCCAGATCGAAGCCCTTTATTTCCCTCAGCCCGCTACCGTCATCGACGAAAAAAACAATCCGGGCGTCACCAGCCTCGCCCTGTTTTGAGAAGAGGTTGAATCTCAGCCCCTCGAATCTTCCGCCAGGACTAATCGTCCATTTCCGACTTTGCCTGGCCCGCAAAAATCCCTTTGTCCGGGATAGAATTTCATTGGAGCTTGAACTTTCATTTAAAATTTCGCATGCAACCGAAGAAGCAATGTTCAGCTTTCCAAATCCGAGCTTTCCCCTGTATCTCGATGAAATATTGCGCAGATGGGCGGCAGAATCCTTCAGGCATATTTTAATATCGCTGCTGGAAAAATCCGGATTAGCCAATCGAACAGCCGCGGCCGCAGCCGCGGCCATCGCTGCCGCAAATGAAGATCCTGACCGGTATCTGTAATCAACATCCGAAATTGAATCAGCCGAGTAAATATCCTCCCCCGGGGCCGCTAAATCGACAGACTGACCATAGCTTGAAACCGGTAACTTCTGGTCAAGTTTATTCAACGCCGCTATGGCCAGCACCGACTCCTCGGCTGCAGGATATTGTGGTTGCTCTGTTGAAAGATTCCCGGCAGCAGCAATAACTAAAATGCCTTGATCTTCGGCTTTTTGAAGAATATTTTTTTCTTCTCTGGATATCGCAGCCACACTCCAGGCCGTGAGAATAATGTCGGCACCCATGTCTATGGCATAGTCAATGCCTCGATAGCCTTCCTTGAGGTAAGTGTTGGGCGCTACATCAGAAATGGCTTTGACAGGTAATATCCTGAAGTGATCGGCCGCATTTTCACCCAGCATCGTGGATAAAATCCGGGTAATAACCCCAGCCAGGTGCGTACCATGATAATACTGGATCAATCGCGACGGATGCGGTTTTAACTGGTTGTCGTTATCCGAGACATCCCAACCGTTTACATCATCGACATACCCATTGCCGTCATCATCGACTTTGTTATCGGGTATCTCTCCCGGGTTATTCCAGATAAATCGATGCAGGGCTTCATGGGTGGTGTTAAAACCATCATCGACGATGGCAATGACTACCCCGGGTTGTTTGTCGCGAATAGTCAGCTGCGAAGAAGTACCGATTGACTGTATGAACCAGTCTTTTTCTGGTGATTCAGCAGCCAGGCAATTCGAGATCACAACAGAGAAGATGAACAGGTATTTAACGGTTTCCATCGGCACCTTGCAAAATAAAAGGCCTGTTTGAGCAAGCGCTCAAACAGGCCCGGTCTTTCATAAGAATCGAATCAGTTTAATTCGATTCGAAACCACCCGTAGAGCCCAGTTGACGCGGTGTCAGTCCGGGTCCGGCACTATTACCTGAATGAACGGGCACTCTGCCGCGCAGATCAGGCAAGCCGAAGGTCGTCCTCCCGTCACCTCCATAAGTTGTTCCGAGGAGGGAAAACAATGCTTCATTTTGGTTGACGGCTAACAACTGTCCGTTACAAAAGGCCCAGCC
>JAHEKD010000393.1 GCA_024638545.1 Gammaproteobacteria bacterium | reverse complement strand
CCCGCGAAACGGACAAGCCTGCATTAATCGCCGGACGAATACCCGCATTAAACAGGTCTGATTCCAAAAAAATTTGCCCGTCAGTAATTGAGATAACGTTGGTCGGTACGAACGCTGATACGTCACCGGCCTGAGTTTCAATGATCGGCATGGCGGTCAGTGATCCGGTTTTTCCGGTTACTTCACCATTTGTGGCCTTATTGACAAAATCTTCATTCACACGAGAGGAGCGTTCAAGCAGTCTTGAATGTAAATAGAAGACGTCACCCGGATAGGCTTCCCGACCTGGCGGGCGCCTTAACAACAGCGAAACCTGCCGATAGGCCCAGGCCTGTTTTGTGAGGTCATCATAAATGATTAACGCATCTTCTCCTCTATCGCGAAAGAATTCTCCCATGGAACAGCCGGAATAGGGAGCGATATACTGCATGGCCGCACTCTCGGCAGCCGATGCGGCTACCACGATGGTGTGTTCCATTGCGTCGTGCTCCTCCAGTTTGCGGACAACGCCTGCAATCGAGGAGGCTTTTTGTCCCACAGCCACATAGATACATTTAATGCCCGTGCCTTTCTGATTGATGACCGCATCGATCGCAACCGCTGTTTTACCGGTCTGGCGGTCGCCGATGATTAACTCGCGCTGACCCCGTCCAATGGGCACCATCGCATCGATCGATTTCAATCCGGTCTGAACAGGTTGATCCACACTCTTACGTGTGATGACGCCCGGAGCAACTTTTTCAATCGGTGCACTTGCTTTTGCATTGATCGGGCCTTTACCGTCAATCGGATTACCCAGTGCGTCAACCACACGGCCCAGCAGCTCTTCACCAATCGGAACTTCCAGAATTCGACCGGTGCATTTAACCTTGTCGCCCTCTGTAATATGCTCGTAATCACCCAGAATTACCGCACCAACAGAGTCCTGCTCCAGATTCAATGCCAGTCCGAAGGTGTCATCCGGGAATTCAAGCATTTCACCCTGCAGTGCATCGGCCAAACCGTGAATTCGTGTAATTCCGTCAGTCAGGCTGACGACCGTTCCTTCATTGCGGGATTCTGCCGAGGTATCGAAACCGGCAATCCGTTGTTTAATCAGTTCACTGATTTCTGAAGGGCTTAATTGTATGGACATAATCTTTATCCTCTATATCAAGCACGGATTGTGCTTGCCAATTTTTCCAGTTTGGTGCGTACTGACCCGTCGATAACCGTGTCACCGGCACGGATCAAAATGCCGCCCATTAATTCTTCATTGACGCTTGTGGCGAGTTTTACTTTTTTACCGAAATGCTTTTCAAGTGATGCGCTTAGCTTTTCCAGCTGCGCATCATCCAGCGGTAAAGCTGATTCGACCTGTGCTTCAACTGTCTGCTCTGCCTCGGCTCTGAGTTCTTCAAAGCGTGCTGAAATATCGCCAATCGCATTCAGACGGCCATTGTCAATCAGCGTGTCGACCAGATTGTGAGTCTGTTCATCAACCCTATCTGCACAAACACCCTTGATAAGCTCCGCCAGCTTCGACTTATCTACAAAAGGATCATCGACCAGAGACTGGACTGTATCGTCTGCCACGATGTTGGTTAGTAGCGATAATACATCGGACCATTTATCGTAAGATTGATCCTGATCAGCGAGATCAAAGACTGCCTTTGCATACGGCCTTGCTATGGTGCTTAATTCAGACATTTGCTTTATCCTGCCAGCTACAGCTTGGCGGCCAGATCGTCGAGCATGTCGGCATGAACCGATGCATCAACTTCACGGGACAAAATTTTAGCTGCTCCCTGAATCGAGAGCGCAGCGACCTGGCCCCTCAGCTGTTCCTTGGCCATATTGATTTCCTTGTCAATTTCACCTCGGGCGGAAGCAAGTATTCTATCACCTTCCTGCTTGGCACCATCTTTAGCTTCATCAACGATTTCGCTACCGCGTTTCTCAGCTTTTGTTAAGATTTCAGCTGCCTGTGACTTGGCTTCAGCGATTATTTGCTTGGCTTTTTCTTCACCGACAGATTGTGCCTGCTGACCTTTTTCAGCGGCCGCCAAACCGTTGACAATTCTTGCCCTGCGCTCATCGAGTGCGTTGATGATAGGTGTCCAGACATATTTCTTGGTGAACCAGACAAAAATCACGAAGACGATCATTTGTCCTAGCAGAGTGAGATTAATATTCATCTCGTTTCTCCATAAATAGTGTCAGTACGAATAAACGTTCTTTACGCAACCGCAAAAAGAACATACATGGCGATACCTACCGCAATCATCGGTACGGCGTCAACCAGACCCATAACGATAAAAAACTGGGTTCGCAACATGGGAATCAGTTCTGGCTGACGCGCTGCGCCTTCAAGAAATCGACCCCCGAGAATTCCGATGCCCACCGCCGCACCAAGTGCGCCAAGGCCCATCATGATCGCGCCAGCAATATAGAGCAGTGCTTGTTCCATTATTGTCTCCGAATTAAAAAGTTTAAACGTTAAAATAAAAAATTACTTTAATGGTCGTGAGTCTGATGTGCCATATCCAGGTACACAATTGTCAATACCATAAAAATAAATGCCTGGAGCGTGATCACCAGTATATGGAAAACCGCCCACACGAACTGCAGCACGCCTCCCGTCAGATTTAACACCACGCTCGTTCCATACATTAATGCAATCAGGATGAAAATCATTTCGCCGGCATACATATTGCCGAACAGCCGCAAAGAATGGGAGATTGGTTTTGAAATCAGACTGACAGCTTCTAGAAAAAAGTTAACCGGTAATAAAAGGATTTTTATAATCGGGTTCTTAGCCTCAAAGGGATGCATGGTCAGTTCAGCCGCAAAACCGCCGGCACCTTTCATCTTGATACTGTAATAGATCATCATTATAAACACGCCCAGTGACATGCCAAAGGTGACGTTCGGATCGGTGGTTGAGACAACTTTCTGATATTCCACCCCTAACAGTGAAAACAGCATTGGGATCAGGTCAACAGGCACCAGGTCCATCAGGTTCATTAAAAATATCCAGCAGAAAACCGTCAGTGCCAGTGGCGCAACCAGATCGTTTTTACCAGT
This sequence comes from Gammaproteobacteria bacterium, assembly GCA_024638545.1. GTDB lineage: Bacteria > Pseudomonadota > Gammaproteobacteria > Arenicellales > JAHEKD01 > JAHEKD01. The sequence continues at coordinate 541 of JAHEKD010000393.1, read as the reverse complement.
GAAGGAGCCACGAACGTTTTCATCAATAAAATCGACGATCCATTCGACAAAATTAACCAGTTTACTGGGCTCACCCGCGGTCGCTTTTTCGGCTGCATTTTTGAAAATCCAGATAAATAATGCGCCTAGTACAATAGACCAGAGCATTGAATCCAGATGAATTGCCCAAAAACCCATTTCAGCCGCTTCTTCAGCGCCATGGGCGATACCCCAGTGGCCATCAGGATGTCTGCCAAACGTCAGGTTCTGCAAATGGTGCTGGATATATTCCTTGGATGTTTGAGTTCCGCTTGCCATCAACTTCTCTTTTAAACTTTTATCCTATCTTTTCAAGGTCGGCGTTAATATCATCGCCAGTTGTGTTGCAATCAATCCTGCAAGAACCATTAAAGGTTCTATCGGGTTAACATTCAAAATAATCATAACCAGCAGCCCGGCTGCCAGCAGGTACTTGATTATTGCACCTGAGTACATCGTACTCAAAATAGCGCCGGCATCCTGATTATCCAGCTTGAACGCTATAATTGAGGAGAGTGCCGTG
>JAHEKD010000392.1 GCA_024638545.1 Gammaproteobacteria bacterium | reverse complement strand
ATGTGCAGACATCGGGTTTTCCCAGGTAAATGCATTGTCAATCCTTGCAGGTGATCCATCCTCTTTCAATACCAAATCTTCCGGCCCGCGTACGAATCCAAGATGCGGGCCGTTCAACGGACTGCCCGGACTTGACTTGCTGTGCGGCCTGGGGTGTGCCTCGACCGGTTTTGGATAGGGTGGTTTAAATCGGAAACCACCGGGCACTTCAACGGTACCCAGCAGAATCTGCAGAACATGCAGTGCGCGGCAGGTTTGAAATCCGTTAGAATGTGCTGAAACACCGCGCATGGAATGAAAGGCAACCGGACGCCCGATCATTTTATCATGTACATCACCGCGAAAATCAGTCCAGGATTGATCAATTTCGAACGCTTCATCGAAGGCGACTCGCGCTAGCTCACTTGCAATCGCACGGATACGTTCAGCACTGATTCCACAACGCTGGGCAACGCTTTCAGGGGCATAGTCATCAATCAGGTAGCGATCGCTTATTTGCTGCAGGACGGTGCGATGGGTTATGCCACTTTCCTGCCATTTGCCACTCAAGTCGGGACTCACACCAGGTTTGTCGAAGGCTGTGAGTTCACCGGTGTTACGATCAACGACCAGCATTTTTCCCTGTTCGTCGCGCATCAGTAGTCCATGATCCCTGGAACCTGCCTGTGCATTTATCAATACCGGTGCATTGGTGAAACGCGCCAGATAATCAAGGTCAATTTTACCTGCCTTTAAAATTTCGTGTATTAATGAGAGGATGAATAATCCGTCGGTTCCGGGCGTTATGCCAACCCATTCGTCGGCCACCGCGTTGTAACCTGAACGTATAGGATTTACGCCGATGACTTTGGCGCCACGCTTTTTGAGTTTACCCAAGCCCATTTTAATCGGGTTAGAATCATGATCTTCCGCGACGCCAAAGAGCATAAACAGCCTGCAACGGTCCCAATCAGGCTGTCCGAATTCCCAGAATGCCCCGCCCATGGTATAAATGCCACCGGCAGCCATGTTCACTGAACAGAACCCGCCATGCGCCGCATAGTTAGGCGTGCCGTAGGCCTGTGCCCAAAAACTGGTGAAGCTTTGCGACTGATCGCGGCCGGTGAAGAAGGCAAGTTTTTCCGGATTTTTTTTCCTGACCGGATCGAGCCAGCTGGTGGCGAGCTCCAGCGCTTCATCCCAGCTTATTTCCTCAAACTCTCCGGAGCCTCTTGGACCCGTGCGTTTGAGCGGTGATCGTAATCGTGACGGCGCATTTATCTGCATGATCCCGGACGCACCCTTGGCACACAATACACCCTTGTTAACCGGATGATCGCGATTACCCTCTATATATGCGACCTGCCCGTCCTTAAGGTGAACATTGATGCCGCACCTGCAGGCACACATGTAGCATGTTGTTTTACGGATTTCGTCACAGACGTGTGGTGATAGTTCCAGTGCAGGTTGGTTGTGAATAGTCATATGTCACATATTATAAAGTTAATGTCACTCATTTAAATGGCCAGTGCGCGAGCAACGGGGTTCAGATGTTTGTGGCCCTACCGATAAGACCGGAGGAGCCCCTGATAACCTGAGAATTAATTTCTGAAGTAACTCAGGGGCCCGCTCTTTAAGGTAGTGCTGTGTTACTGTATGTGCATGTCATCCGGATTAATGCCGGCGACGCTCACAGGCGCCTTCATTGCATCACGCCTGAATGGCTCGCCTAATTCCTGATTGAGTATGGCTTCAATGAATGTGGTTTTCCCCTCGCTCATCTGAAGATCTATCGCCTCTTTCAGCTTTTTAGTCAGATCATCCATGCTTGAAGCCTGAACACCTCTGACGCCGCAAGCCTGCGCAATCGCTGCGTAATTGACGTCTGCATCAAGTTCGGTACCAACAAAATTATCCTCATACCACAATGTAGTATTTCGTTTCTCAGCTCCCCACTGGTAGTTTCTGAATATGACCATTGTAATGGCCGGCCACTCTTCGCGGCCACATGCGGTCATTTCATTCATTGAAATACCGAATGCACCATCGCCGGCAAACCCGACCACGGGCACGTCGGGGCAGCCGATTTTTGCGCCCAGTATTGCCGGAAATCCATACCCGCACGGGCCAAACAGACCCGGTGCCAGGTACTTTCTGCTTTCATCAAATTTTGGATAGGCGTTGCCGATAGCGCAGTTGTTTCCGATATCTGTAGAAATGATTGCATTACCAGGCAAGCCTGCCATGATTGCCCGCCATGCCTGCCTGGGTGACATACGGTCAGGATGCCGCTCACGCGAACGTTTGTTCCAGGTAATACCCGGATCATCATCTTCATGATCCATGGATGCAAGTTCCTTATCCCAGTCAGCTTTGGTTTTTTCAATCAGTGCCTTGCGTGCTTCTCTATCCTGGTCGCCCGCAGTATCGGCAAGTTGAGAAAGGATTTGTTCAGCAACCATGCCGGCGTCACCCTGTATGGCTACATCCACTTTTTTGGTTAATCCGATGCGATCGGAATTGATGTCAATCTGGATGATTTTAGCATCCTTGGGCCAGTAATCCATACCGTAGCCGGGCAGTGTGGAAAAAGGATTGAGCCGGTTTCCAAGTGCGAGGATAACGTCGGCCTTGTTAATGAGCTGCATGCCTGCCTTGGAGCCATTGTAACCCAGCGGTCCTGCATACAGGCGATGAGAGCCGGGGAATGCATCATTATGCTGGTAGTTGCAGCAAACCGGAGCATCCAGTTTTTCCGCTAGTTTTCTGGATGCATCTACCGCATCTCCAAGGATGACGCCGGCACCGTTGAGGATAACAGGAAACTTTGCTTCTGACAAAAGCTTGGCCGCATTACTGATAGCCTGTTTACCACCCGGTGAACGCTCCAGCCGCACAATCTGTGGAAGCTCTATATCGATAACCTGCGTCCAGTAGTCTCTTGGGATATTTATTTGTGCAGGCGCACTGCCGCGCCTGGCGTTCTCGATCACGCGATTCAATACTTCCGCAATACGGCTTGGATCACGAACTTCCTCCTGATAGCAGACCATGTCCTGGAACAGCGCCATTTGTTTAATCTCCTGAAACCCGCCCTGACCAATGGTCTTGTTAGCGGCCTGTGGCGTGACCAAAAGTAACGGGGTGTGGTTCCAGTACGCCGTCTTGATCGGGGTAACAAAATTCGTGATGCCGGGTCCATTCTGGGCGATTGCCATACTCATTTTACCGCTTGACCTTGAATAGCCGTCTGCACTCATTCCTGCATTACATTCATGAGCGCAATCCCAAAATTTTATTCCGGCTTCAGGAAACAGATCCGAAATCGGCATCATTGCGGAGCCAATTATTCCAAAAGCATGTTCAATGCCGTGCATTTGCAAGACTTTGATAAAAGCTTCTTCAGTTGTCATTTTCATAGTTTATTCCTTCAATGAATTAGTGTTAGCGGTCAGTTGACCCCCAGTAGGTTAGTTTCAAAACAGCTCTTTAGGTTTTCACTCTTGATGCATAATTATAATCGTCAATACTGGGCAACTATATCATGCGAACATATTATCGAATAAGTCCAAAATGAGCTGACAATAGATCCAGTATTAGACACCGCCAAACTGTAACATGATTGTTGATAGT
>JAHEKD010000391.1 GCA_024638545.1 Gammaproteobacteria bacterium | reverse complement strand
TGAAAACACGCTAAAAACCGGGAATCGCCAGGCCTGGCTGAACGGTGACTTTGGTTATTTACTGCCCGAGGGACGTTATCATAATAAATGGTACCAGATCGGCAATCAGGATCAGTGTTACATGGCCATCGGCATTCACGGGCAATGGCTGTATATCAATCCGGCCACATCAGTTGTAATCGCAAAACTCTCTTCACAACCGGTGCCTGTTGATGACGAACTTGACAGCAAATGGCTGATGTTGATGTCCAGAATCAGTCATGAACTGTAAAGCCTTGAATTTAGGGCCGGGGAAACTAACCACTTCACTGTAACTCGCTGCCATCTTAGTCTGCAGACAATCACTGGCCGTTGGTTTATAGTGTTGTGCGTATGCCAGCTTCTGCGGAAATTCTTGAAAATGTTTTTGGGTATGGTAAGTTTCGCCATGACCAGCAGGCGATTATTGACCATCTGATTGCCGGCAACGATGCGCTGGTGCTGATGCCGACCGGTGGTGGCAAATCTTTGTGTTACCAAATTCCGGCACTGGCAAGAACCGGGACAGGTGTCGTTATTTCACCTCTGATCGCGTTGATGCAGAATCAGGTGTCCGCACTGCGACAGCTGGGGATAAAGGCAGGTTTCATAAACTCGACACTTCAGGCAGATGAAATTTTTGAAATAGAGCAGCAGCTGTTAAAAGGTGAACTGGATCTGCTCTACGTCGCACCAGAGCGTTTGCTGATGACCAAAATGCTCGAACTTCTGCAGCGCGCGGATATTGCACTGTTTGCCATCGATGAAGCTCACTGTGTATCCCAGTGGGGACATGACTTCAGGCCGGAATATATTCAGCTCTCAGTGTTACATCAACAGTTCCCGGATGTGCCCCGCATCGCTCTTACAGCGACGGCGGATGAAATTACACGAGAAGAAATCATCAGTAAACTGCAGTTGCACAATGCGGCAAAGTTCATAAGTGACTTTGACCGGCCCAACATACGCTATCGAATCTTAAGTAAAAATAATGCACGCAGTCAGCTGCTTCAGTTTATTAATTCAGAACATCCTGGTGAGTCTGGTATTGTTTATTGCTTATCACGTAAAAAAACCGAACAAACGGCCCTATGGCTGCAGCAACATAATTTGGATGCATTGCCATATCACGCAGGCATGTCGGCCGGACAGCGCCAGCAAAACCAGCACCGGTTTATCTACGAAGAGGGGGTGATTATCGTTGCCACGATTGCATTTGGAATGGGTATTGATAAACCCAACGTCCGCTTTGTGGCACATCTGGATTTGCCAAAATCCCTGGAATCCTACTACCAGGAAACGGGGCGGGCCGGGCGCGACGGACTGCCCGCCGATGCCTGGATGGTCTATGGCCTTGCCGATGTCATTAAGCTCAGGCAGATGCTCGAATCTTCTGCAACGCAAGACAGTCAAAAGCGCATAGAGCGTCAAAAACTCGAGTCGATGCTTGGGCTATGCGAAGTCACAAGCTGTCGCCGGCAGGTATTACTCAGCTACTTTGGCGACAAGCTGGACAAACCCTGCGGTAACTGTGACATATGCCTGCACCCGCCGGCAACTTACGACGGAACGCAGTTGGCACGAAAGGCGCTATCGTGTGTGTACCGCACCGGCCAGCGCTTTGGCGTAAACTACCTGATAAGTGTTTTACAGGGAAAAGCCGATAAACGCATCATGAATTTCGGCCACGACCGTCTGTCTGTATTTGGGATTGGCGCTGATACAGACTCAAATCAGTGGCGGGCAATTTTTCGCCAGTTAATCGCGCTGGGTTTTTTGAATGTGGATATACAGGGCCACGGATCACTCCGGCTGACTCAGTCTTCACGTCCATTATTACGCGGGCAAACCAGCCTGCGACTTCGTAAACAACGCAAGTTTGAAGGACCTGGAGGCAAAACAAATAATAACGCAGCCCAGCTTAGCGATCAGCATGAACAGCTTTGGAAAAATCTGCGACGCTTGCGCAAGCAACTTGCCGATAAAGCGGGCATACCTGCGTATGTTGTCTTTCATGACGCTACCTTAATGGAAATGCTGGCCTTAAAGCCGACGAACTTATCTGATATGCGTCAAATTTCCGGCGTCGGTGAGAAAAAACTCGAACGTTACGGACAGCAATTTGTGGATCTGATCAGCGCAAGCGTTGCCGATAAAATTCCGCAAAAAGATAAACCGGCCAGCTGGCTGGACAGCCTTAATCTTCATCGACATGGATTAAGCGTAAACGAAATCGCGCAACAGTGCGAGTTGACTCCAAACACAGTCTATCTGCACCTTGCCAAGGCGATCGCCATGGGTGAAGCAAAACTCAATGACGTGATTGACTTGGAAGAAGATACGATTGCTATGATTCGCGCCGCGATAATAGAGAAGACCGACCTGGCGCAGCCACGCCTGAAACCTGTTTTCGAAACGTTTTCCGGCCGTTATGAGTATCAACTATTGCGCTGTGTGCTGGCTGATCTGCAGCACAAATCCGAAATGTCCGAACCAGCGACTGACACAACAGCCGTATGAATGGAACTCTGGCGTTAGCTCGTATATCCTGCTTCAACATCAACGATACACTGCAAAGTCCATGAGTCTGCAATGATAAGGGCAAGCGTACTGGTCCTCATCTGCCTGTCGGCATTTGCACAATCGCAAAAAACCATAAATACGGACAACATCACTAAACTTAATGAGATGGGGGTTGTTATCGCTGTCAACGCAGCCCGGGACATCGGTCCGGTCACGCGCATGGATGGTTCCGGACTGATCCTCAGTATCGATATATATTCACTCGATCGACAACAGCTGCCGGAAATTATTGATATCGTGGAGGCAACGGCATTTTTTGACGATGAAACATGGAACATGTCGAGTTCCAGGGATATTTCAATCGCACGGTATTTTGACGGCACAGGATTCTCGTTCAAATTTCGCGAAGGCCCGCTATGGCCGATTGGAGCGCAGCTCAATATCAGTTTCACTCTGCTGATTAACGAGAGTAGATATCTGTATAGCCAACAGAAGGTTCCCATAATGAAAAACCCGTAATTTAAAGCCATAACCCGGCTTTAATTACATAATAAAAACAGTTACAATGCCACGCCTGCGCGCCCGTAGCTCAGTTGGATAGAGTACCTGGCTACGAACCAGGCGGTCGGGCGTTCGAATCGCTCCGGGCGCGCCAATAATAATAAGTCACGTTAACTTTCTAACAATTACAAATATTACGGATAAACGATGGGTACTCACGCTCAATATATGATTCTTTTACCGAATGTGTTACTGCGAGCTGTTTTTAATGACACCATGTATTAGACTTCCATCCCTAAGACGATTCTTGATAATTGAATATAGGGAACCTTATTAAACAGCAGGAGCCCTCAATCCTTGCGCTTATCGGCTATCTGGGCAAAGTGCATCCGATTGCCATCCGGCGTGACGTGTCCGATATTCCTGCCCGGACCATTTCATGGAAAATTCCCTGTCCAATTGATTTACGACTGAATTTGGTCTTGTCGATTTCGATGGTGATCCTGTTCGTGCTGATGCTGTACTACGATGTGGCGTTTGGCTGGCGCCTCGTATGGATTCCATTGCTGACTCTGCTGAT
>JAHEKD010000390.1 GCA_024638545.1 Gammaproteobacteria bacterium | reverse complement strand
GCAGAAAATATCCGTTCGTTTTATATAGGCGGCGGTCCGGCCCGAGAAATAGTGAAATTTAGTGAAAAGCATAATGCCAACTTAATCGTTCTCGGCAGTCGAGGATTAAGTGATACGGAAAATTATTTATTGGGCAGTGTTTCTCATAAAGTGACCAACCTCGCCAAATGCCCGGTAATGGTGGTTTAAAGCCTGAAAATTAAAGTAGTTTGCAGGTTTTATGCCAAGGTCCAGGGCTGTGGCGGTTGCGCTTTAAATCGATCTTATTTATATCATTGATAACATAGATTATTTTATGAGTGAATCTTCCAAGTTATTCAACCAGTTTAATGATAATACTCCAGCACGATTACGATTCAATGAAATACATTATGTAATACGCCGCAGGATTGCACTGCTACAGCTACCTCCCGGCAAACGTCTTGATATTGATCAATTTGCTGAAGAATTTAACGTCAGTAGAACACCATTGCGGAGCGTCTTGCAAAGACTGGAATATCAAGGTCTACTGGTGACCAGGCATGGGGTAGGAACGATTGTGACGGAGCTTGATTTTGAACACTTGAATGAAGCGATACAGTTGAGAATGAAACTTGCAGAACTCATTGGAGAGTTGACACCCAGAAAACAAGTCACAAGTCAAATCAGTGACTTATCTCAGGCAGTAAATCGACTAAAAATGATTCGCCAAAAAGTTGACTTAGAAGAGTTCGCAAGAATCGATATTATCGTACACGAATGCAACATAGGTTTAATAGGAAATAGACATTTATTACAGGCCTATGATGATCTTTATTACCGAACAGCACGAATGTGGTTTTATTTTTTGCCCCGGTTAAACTGGAAGAAGGAGATCGATATTTTTATTAACGACACTGAAACCCGATTAAGCTCACTGGAAATGGGTGATATTAAAGCATTCGGCTACATGACCAGAAATGCAGTGTCGGCTTCCATGATTAGATTACAACATTTAATAAATGTTTGATTAGCCGTTCAGTGGATTAGCCCGATGAAATGGTCCTCTCCCTGCTATCAAGCTCGGCATCGATTTGCCGTGACAGGAGGGTGGTGAGGAATGCGGGCTAAAGGATACCGCAATCGGCCTGGATTTGGCAAAACACATTTTTCATCTCGTGACGCTGAGTTTTGATGGCAAGACCAGAAACGCATTATTCAGGTCTTGCCGATACAATTGCAACGCTTGACATGAAATATTACCCTGCTCTAGTCTGGCTGCAGTCCGCTTTTGCGATATCCATGTCAATAATACTTTTTTCAAGTTTTCGTGCTATATCCAGTAATTGCAGGTCGCGTCCACCCGAAGTTGTCAGCATCGCACCCATCACATTTCCATTGTCTGAAAATGGTAGTGAAATACTGCAGCCGTCAATGACATTAGCCATCGAGGTGTTTCGTAGAGCCAGGAGGTTCAATCGGTTATATTCGTGATCATCGTCAAATACTTCAAATGCAGGAGGTAGAATTGCAACGGTCGGTAACAATATAAACGACGATCCGAGTTCATTGCCAGCGGCTTTTATGAGTGACTTTCGCATCCGCAGTGTTGTGCAGTAATCAATTGCGCTGACCTCATCAGCTCTTGCCATTCGCGATCTTACACGTGGATCAAGTTTTTCGAATTGTTTGGCATACTGATCCGCATAAATACAGCGAGATTCTACACTGCTGAAGTGCCATACTGGTACTAGTTTATAGGATTCCAGCATTTCAATCTTGCGCTCATGAATATTCCAGCCTTGATCACGCAATCTTTTTAATAACGTCAAAAAACCCGACTCTATCTCCGAATCCAGGTCAGTCATGCCGAAGTTCGTCGGTACGATGAGCTCAGGTTTTTCATCAACACGAATCGCATCTGCAACGCCCGACATACATCGCCAGGCCCATTCACAGTGATGAACGGATCTGGCAATTGGGCCGATACTGTCCAGACTGGTCGACAGGTCGCGGCAGCCTGACCGGGAAACGCTAGCTTGACTTGGTTTGAATCCTACCAGTCCGGTAAATGCTGCCGGGATTCGAATAGAGCCACCGGTGTCGGTTCCTATGGCTATATCGGCAGCGTCAGTTGCCACAGAAACGGCACCACCAGAGGTGGAGCCGCCGGGAATATGCCCGGTTTTGACCGGATTATCGGGTGTTCCGAAATGCGGATTAAGACCAAGCCCCGAGTAGGCAAGTTCTGTCATGTTGGTTTTCCCAATGATGATCGCGCCCGATTGTTTAAGCAGAGATATCGCCCTCGCATCATTACCGGCAACGGCCTGGTTAGATAACGCTAAGGACCCCGCACGCGTGACATAGCCGCTGATGTCAAACAAATCTTTGACTGAAACCAGCGCACCGCTTATTTGGGTTGGTAGTTGATGTTCGATCTCGTTGAGTTGAATATGTGCCTCGGATCGAACCAGCTCGGTAAAAACGCAGTCCAGTTCCGGCGGTTTTGTATCAAGCCGCTTAAAAAGTGTCTGCAGACGGCTACGGGCAGTCTCCTGTGACCAGGTTTTTTTTGATACAGCGGCAGAAAGTTTTGTTGTGGTCATTGCTGATGCTTTAATGTGTTTCCTGTAGTTAACCAGACTAGGCAATAATCGGCAGACTTTCAATGCTGTAAGATAAGGAAATCTTTCGATTGAGGACCGGGTCGGAAAGTTCCATTGAAAATTTATCAGAAGAGCGTATTCCGCCTATTACAGGCAGGGTACCGCAAAAAAGTGCAGTATTATCAGGAATTCCGGCGGCTTTATATAGCTGGTCAAGCGGCAGTATCATGCTCAATTTTCCGTGTTGATAGAGGTGCCACTGTTCTTCTTCAATTACCCAGGAACGAATGATTAGTTCATCCTGGTGACCCTGGATTTCACTCAACTTCCAGAGACTGTCTGCTATCGGTTTATGGCAGACCTGTTTAGAGTAGGCAACTGAATAGGTTTCGAGCTGCCTGTCAGTGTGATCCGAAGCCAGTCCCAGCCAAATATCGTCGCCGGATTTTATTAACACCGGTTCCGCTTCACCAGATGTTGTTGGGCCGAGCACTTCAATCTCCTTCGACTGGGTAAGCATAGCTGACGCAATACGGTAAAACAGGGGTACTTTCGATGGTGCGGCTGCGCCGATTTCAGCAAGCTCATTTATATGTCGATTTACAGCTTCACTGTCTCGTCCCGTCCAGCCCGCAACGACAGCATGCCGGATGTCAATGACAAGGCGGCCCGTGGAGATTACGAATTCGATATTCATTTGTGACTTCAGAACTTGGAGGGCAGGTACAGCGCCAGCTGGGGTATTGCAATCATGAGTCCTACCATAACCAGCATCGCAAATGCATACGGTATTACTCCAAGCATTACATCGGATATACTTCCGCTTTTTCTGGATGCATGAACAACGTATAAATTCAGACCCACCGGAGGTGTGATGAGCGCCATTTCGACCAGGATTATCATCAAGATGCCGAACCATATTTTATCGTATCCCATCTGGACAATTATGGGCACGACTATTGGAATAGTTGCCACCATTAATGACAGGGTTTCGATAAAAAAACCCAGGATAATATAAACCAGAATAATCACAAGCAGCATCCCTAAAGGTGCTAATCCAAGTCC